>NZ_CP150796.1:2615000-2770000 GCF_045345115.1 Brevundimonas sp. BH3 | reverse complement strand
CGAAATTCCTTGTCGGGTAAGTTCCGACCTGCACGAATGGCGTAACGACTTCCCCACTGTCTCCAGCACAGGCTCAGTGAAATTGAATTCCCCGTGAAGATGCGGGGTTCCCGCGGTCAGACGGAAAGACCCTATGAACCTTTACTATAGCTTCGCCTTGGCGTTAGCGACCGTATGTGTAGGATAGGTGGGAGGCTATGAAGCCGGGGCGCCAGCTCTGGTGGAGCCATCCTTGAAATACCACCCTTACTGTCGTTGACGTCTAACCGAGGGCCGTTATCCGGTCCCGGGACATGGCGTGGTGGGTAGTTTGACTGGGGCGGTCGCCTCCTAAAGTGTAACGGAGGCGCGCGATGGTGGGCTCAGACCGGTCGGAAATCGGTCGTCGAGTGCAATGGCATAAGCCCGCCTGACTGCGAGACTGACAAGTCGAGCAGAGACGAAAGTCGGCCATAGTGATCCGGTGGTCCCGCGTGGAAGGGCCATCGCTCAACGGATAAAAGGTACTCTAGGGATAACAGGCTGATTTTGCCCAAGAGTCCATATCGACGGCAAAGTTTGGCACCTCGATGTCGGCTCATCTCATCCTGGGGCTGGAGCAGGTCCCAAGGGTATGGCTGTTCGCCATTTAAAGAGGTACGTGAGCTGGGTTCAGAACGTCGTGAGACAGTTTGGTCCCTATCTGCCGTGGGTGTTCGAAGCTTGAGAGGATCTGTCCCTAGTACGAGAGGACCGGGATGGACATACCTCTGGTGGACCTGTCGTGGCGCCAGCCGCGCAGCAGGGTAGCTAAGTATGGAATAGATAACCGCTGAAAGCATCTAAGCGGGAAACTAACCTCAAAACAAGGCTTCGCTGAGGATCGTGGAAGACTACCACGTTGATAGGCCAGGTGTGGAAGCGCGGTGACGTGTGAAGCTTACTGGTACTAATAATCCGATCGGCTTGATCGTTTCTCAGCAAAACCCATAGTTCTACTATGCATTAACAATACGATTTCTTCTCATCCTTATATACTTGGTTGACCCGGTGACTTTGTCGGAGATTCCCCACCCGATCCCATTCCGAACTCGGTCGTTAAGGTCTCCAGAGCCGATGGTACTTCGTCTCAAGGCGCGGGAGAGTAGGTCGTCGCCGGGTCTACCAAGTATATAAAGATGTGTCTCGAACCCCTTCCTAAACCCTACCGTTTGCCGCGGGATGGAGCAGCCCGGTAGCTCGTCAGGCTCATAACCTGAAGGTCGTAGGTTCAAATCCTACTCCCGCACCCAAACTCCCCAAACAGCCCCTCGTTCAACCGCAGGGGGCTTTTTGCTGTCTGGGCCGCAGCGCAAAACACCGCACAAAAACCCTCCCGCCACAGCCTCGCACACCGCGAACTCGCATGCCGCCGGACCATAGACCTGCGAATGGCCCCTTGCCGCTCAGCGGACGTCTCAGGCGGCACTATGCGAGGCCAGCGAAAATGCCGAAAGGGCTGCGCGCAAATACAAAGAACCCGCTGCCGATAATCATCGACAGCGGGCTTTAATTACTGGCCATTCGTCTTGGCCAAAGCTTCCGCCACATACCGGTCCATGTGTTCTTCCAGTGTCGTGAGGGGAACGGCTCCGATACCCAGTATCGTGTCGTGGAACGGGCGCGGATCAAACGCCTCGCCCAATGCGGCGAGGAACGTGTCTTTCATCAGTCTTTCGCACTTGAAATGCACCGTGGCGGTCCACCGTAATCTGCGCGAAACAGTGCGTGCCGGTGTCACGGGTCTTGATGTCAGCAATTTGATAATAACTGCACGTCAGTTTCGCTTTGCTGATCTCGACGATAAGGAAACCATGATCTCGGACGTGGGCGAAGCGGACATCGGGGTTCTTGGCGACCAGTGCTGTTTCCGCGATCTCATAGATGCGAAGATCTGCACTGATGGTTTCATACCCCCCGGGCGAGGTGACGCTGCCGGTTCCGAACTCGACGCCGACGAAAGCTTCGTCGCGTGGGTCGTGCAAACGGTTGCCCCAGAACATGTGCGTATCGCCGCTGAGAACGGCCAGATTTGCGCCACTGCGTCGGGCGGCGTCATACAGGCGAAGGCGCGCCGCTGGATAACCATCCCACGCATCCAGATTGATCGGTAAACTAAGGCGCGTGCTTTCCAGCCAGCGACGTGATCCGGCACGCGAGATTGCATCTTGCAGCATGTCATCCGGCATAATGGACATGAAGTCCGGTGCCCGCATTCGGGCCACGATCACTTGATTGGCCAGAACTTGCCAAGCCGTTCCGCGCTGGACCGAGGCCGTCAGGGCATCTTCTAGCCACACCTCCTGCGCTGCGCCCATCATCGAGCGCTCGGGGCGGTTCAGCACCTCGCTCTCAAAGCGAGCAGGGTCGGGGTGGCCTTCGGCGTCGAAGATCATATCGCGTGAGGCGCTGGGGGCCTTGGTGCGGCCGGTCAGGCGCGTCTCCACCGCGATCAACGACAGCAGGTCGCCGAAATCATAGACGCGGTTCAGCACATGGGCCGGACGCCGAGGCGGCGGATCGCGCATGGGTAACCATTCGAAATAGGCCTGGATCGCTGCATCGCGACGGCTGTCCCACGGGCCTTCCGTATCTCCGTCATGGGCGGACGATCCGCTCATCCAGCTGTTGTTTGCTGTCTCGTGATCGTCCCAGATGGTGATGAAGGCGGCGCGGGCGTGGGCGGCTTGAAGGTCGGGGTCGGCGCGATACTGGGCGAAGCGACGACGGTAGTCGTCTAGGGTGACGATCTCGTGCGCCGGATCATGCTCGCGACCCAAGGCGCGGCTTTCCGGTCCCCCATAGCCGTCGACGCCGTATTCATAAATATAGTCGCCCAGATGCACGACGGCGTCCACCGGCTCTTCCAGATCGGCGATGGCGCGATAGGCGTTGAAATAGCCGAAGCCGTAGTGGGAGCAGGACACTACCGCCAGCCGCGCTCGCTCGACATCGCCGTTCGGGAGCGTGCGGGCGCGCCCGACTGTCGACGAGGTATCGGCGCTGTGGAAGCGATAGAAGTATTCACGACCGGCGTGCAGGCCCGTTACATCGATCTTGGCGGTGTGATCGCGGGCGGCGGTTGCCTGCACCGTTCCAGACTGGATGATACGTCTGAAGCTCGCGTCATCCGCGACCTCCCAGCGAAGTAAGACTGTCGCGCCGTTACCAATCGCGCGGGTCCAGATCACGAAGCCGTTTTGCAGTGGATCTCCCGCTGCTACACCATGGGTGAAGCGTGCCGGATCAACGGTTGCGCGTGCAACAGTCGGACCAACCAGTGCCGCTCCGCCCGTCATCAGGCCCAAAGCACTGCGGCGCGAAAAGCGAAGATTTTGCGTCATCGAACACACTCTAAGTAACAGATGCGCCGTGCAGACGACGCAAAAGCATTCCGGCGGCCAGTGTTCCGGCCGCCGGAAAGAAATGGACCTTAGAAACGATAGGCCAGATTGATCCGGAACATGCGCGGCAGGCCGGGCATGACGGCGACTTCCTTGTAAACCTCGGCCGACGGAGTGAAGTATTCCTCGTCGAATAGGTTATCAATATTGGCCGAGACGGTGACGTTGCGCACCTTCACATAGGCTGCCGCCTTGGCCACGGTATAGGCAGGCAGACGCAGGCTGTTCTCGAAAATACCGCCCGTTTCCGAGACATAGGTGGCCCCGGCGGTGAAGCCCGCGCTGGCTTCCGTTCCCATCAGACTGAACGGCTCGGTCGTATAGGCACCGAACAGGCTGAACACCTTGTCCGGCATAGTGCGGACCACATAACCCCCCGCCAGTTCGGCAAAGGTGCCGGCGTTGTTCACCGCAAAGGTGCCGCCATAGGCCGAGGCGGGATCCAGACCAAACTGTTCGGGGCGCAACTCCAGATATTCGCCCTTGCCCTTGCCGGGCGCATCCACGCGCGTCTCCTGCAGCGTCAATGCCGTGGTGAAGCTGAGCTTGTCTGTGGCCAGCCAGTGAGCTTCCAGTTCGAAACCGTCCGAGGTGGTGCCGCTGACATTGCCCATGATATCGGTCTGGCGACGGAACTGTTCATAATAGGCGGCACCGCCAAACAGGGCACCGCCGAGGAGTGAGAACTTGACCCCGGCCTCCTTCAACTCCGATGGCGAGATGAACAGGTTACTCGTTACCGTACCGACCGACACGCCGCCGGTCTGGGTCGATTCCAGCGAGCGCGGCTCGGCGAAGGTGACATAGGGGGTCAGACCCCACGGAGTCTCATAACGAGCGGACAGCGACCAAGTGACGGCGTCCTTGCTATTCTCCACCCATGTGTTCTTCAGACCGAAGACTGTCTCGCCCTTGTTGATCGCTTTCACATCGTAATCGTCCCAGCGCAGCCCGGCCAGGATGCTGAAACGGTCAAACACGGTGATGTCGCTCATGGCGAAGACCGAGCGGCTGTTCCACTCCATTTCGTGCCGCGAGTCCCACATCTGCACGCCGTTCTTCATCAGAGGGGCGGCGATGCGATCACTCGCCGTCGATCCGCGTGACAGGTCACGGCGGTTCAGGGCGATGTAGCCGGACAGGAAGCTTTCATACTGCTTTGCCGTGTGGTCGCGATAACCGGCGCCGATGATGGTGTCGGCGCTGACATGCTGGCCTAAGCGCGAGGGGAAGCTGTAGGTCACGCGACCTTCGAGGGCGCGGGCATCATAGTCGGCGGCGAAGCCGAAGCTGGTGAAGCGCTGGTTCTCGATGTCGTCCATGAAGGCTTTGAAAGCCAGCACCGAGCCGTTCGCCATTTCCTTCTGCAACCCCGCATAAGCGGTGAAGGTGCGGCTGTCGTTATAGTCGGCGTCATCCGCCATGACGTTGCGGCGGCTTAAGCGGGTCGTGCCGACGCCTTCATCGAGGGCGAATTTCGGATTGTTCTTGCCGCCGTATTCTTTGATCTGGCGAATGTTGGATGTCCCGCCCCACGATCCGAAAGCGGCGTCGATCTCGCTGTATTCGATCATGCCCGAGCCATCCAGATCGACTAGATCGGTGTCGCGCCCAGTGATGTAGACGCCGTTGTCGATCAGGTTCTGCGTCACCCGGTTCCAGCCCGGCGACTGGATGCGGCCCGATTCCTCGAAATGCATCAGATTGACCTCGCCCGACCAGCCGTCGCCGAAATCGCCGACATAGGTGGCCTGAAGGTTTAGGTGCTCGGGGTGTATATTGCGATAATAGGAGTCGGAGTCCTCGCGCTCGACATACAGTGCGATGCCGCCTTCGCCGACCGGCACCACCAGATCCGCGGCCGCATTGCGCCGTCCGTAGGAGCCGACGGTGACGTTGACGCCGCCGCTCATCTCATCAGCATAGCGCGCATCGACGCCGCGCGCCGACTTGGGCACAAAGTTCAGCAGGCCGCCGACCTTGCCGGGACCATAGATGGGCGAGGACGGCCCGCGCAGCACCTCGACATATGCGGCGGCCCCCAGATTGGACGAAAAGCTGCCGCGGTTCTCGATCCGCTTGAAGCCCTGAAAATAGGTGTCAGCCAGGGTGCCGCGCACGTTCAGATTGCCCGGCACGCCGAAGAAGCTGGCCGTATAGGCACCCGGCACGGCGGCGACCAGATCGTCGACATTCTCCATCCCATAGCGGGCGATGGTGTCCGAACTGACGCGCGAGGCCGAACGCGGCGTCTCCAGCAGCGAACGATCCAGCCCGGTGAAGCTGTCGGTCGCGCCCTTCTGAAGGCGGCTTAGCGGATCAAAGCGGGCGGTGACGACCACGTCGCCGATCTGGGTCGTCTCGGCCCGCGCCTCTGCTGAAACGATAACAAAGGCACCGTTCGGGTCGCGCCGAAACGTCAGATTGGTGCCTTCCAAAAGACGGCCCAGCGCTTCCGCTGCGGTCATTGATCCGGTCAGGACAGCGGAACGACGGCTATCCAGCGTCACGCCTGTGGCGACGATCACCGTGCCCGTCTGTTCGGCCAGAGCGACGACCGCACGGTCCAGCGCCTGTGCCTCGATACGGATGGTGTGAACCTGAGCGGCGGCTTGACGGGCCGGAGCCTGGGCGAGGGCAGGCATGGCGGCGGCAAGCACGAAAACGGCGGCAGAAGACATGACAACAGCCTTCAGCCTTGAACGATACATCATCAACTCTATCCCCTGAGCAATGTGCGAAGCCCGTAGCCGATGCGGCCCCCAACAGCTTCAACATTGCCTAGACGCAAGCCGGTCCTTGTTTTTTCAGCCGCGCGGCTGATTTCATTAAAGCTTCAATATAACTTAGTTATTCAATGCGATTTGAAGTTCGCCGTCCGCAGTGGGATGGCGCACCAGATGTCCGTTCAATTCTTGCGCGAGGCTTTCCAGCGCGTGCGGAATCTGCTCGATGGTGAAGGCGGCTGTTACCCTGTGTGCGCCCAGTTCTGGCGAAGCGATCGTCACACCGGGCTGGTAATAGCGGTTCACCTCGGTCACGACGTCTGACAGCGGCTGGTCAATGAAACTGAAACGCTGACGTCGCCATGGCGCGACGCTCGCAGGATTGATCGCGGCCCGTTTCAATACACGACCACGTAATGTCGCGCGTTCGCCCGCGGCAATGACGGTTTGTTCGCCTGTAGCGGTAGCGGTCACGCGCACCCGCCCCTCTTCGACGAAAACTTCGGGACCGTGATCGCCCAGTCGTACCTCGAAGGCGGTCCCCAGCGCCTCGGCCTTCAGCCCCGCGCCGATCACGGTGAAAACCCGCGTCTCGTCGCGCGCCACATCGAAAAAAGCTTCGCCTGCGTCCAGCCGCATATGGCGCATCCGCTCGCCGACACGGGTGGCCAGAATCGACCGCCCGCCCAATGACACGCGCGAGCCGTCTTCCAGCGACAGATGACGGATTTCGCCCACCTCGGTTTCGAACCTGCGCCGTTCGCCGCTGGACAGCTGAATGGCCAATGGCGTCAATGCCACCGTACCCAGCCCCGCGGCTATAGCCATAAATGCCCTTCGCGATGGCAGCATCTTTCGAGGCGGAGCCTTGGATTTTGCGACAGGAATGACCGTTTGTGTCTGGCTCAGACTTTGCTGGTTGAGCGTTTGCGACCAATCCAGTTGCGCCCACAAGGTCTCGGCTTCGGCATAGGCTGCCGCATGTTCAGGCGATGCCGCAAGCCAGGCCCGGAATGCGCGGTTATCGGTGGCCCTGACCTGACCGCCATTGTTCAGCACCAGCCATTCCAGGGCTTGTTCGATCGGGGCTGCATCATTGTGCACCGTCATGCTGCCTCCGTCCCGCGCATTTGTAGAGCACGACGCAGTTCGAGCAGTGTTCGCGCGATGGTACGGCTGATGTCGGCGGCAGAGCGCCCCGTCAATTGCGAGATTTCCGCATAGGTCAAACCTTCGATCCGGCTCATTCTGAGCAATTCACGTGCCTGTGGGTCCAGTGCCTGAATGCCACGATCCAGAGCGTCCTGCGCTTCGCGCTTCAACAGGGCTTCCTCGGGGCTGATTTCGTGCTGCGGAGGCGTCGTATCGGCCAGAGCTTTCCAACGTCGTTTCTGGCTCGCGGCGCGGCGGATGGCGTCTTTCAAAGCGTTACGCGCCATAACAAATAAAAAGGCACGGGGGTCTGCCACATTGTCCCGGTTTTCCAGCGTACTGAAACGCAGGAAGGCTTGCTGAAGGGCATCGTCGACGCCGTCCTGTTGCGCACCATAACGACGAACCAGTGCGGTGCGGATCTCTACGCCATAACGTGCGAGAAGATAATTTAACGCACGACCCTCACTGCGCGTGCCTGTGTGCCTTTCGTCTGCCATAGCTTTGCCAGCACCCCATCCCTGGGCTGGCTCTGCGGGCGCGTGATAAAATATACTTCACCGTAGCGTAAAAGTTTTTTGAAGACTGGTTTTCAATTGAGCTGCGTATCACGCCCTTTTGCGCAAACGCGTAGCTGCGACCACAGCGCCACCATAGACAATAAAAAGTACGCACAGGACGATGACGCTGTTCGAGACTTCACCCAAGCTCGCTCCCATAGCATTCATTGGGACAAAGGCTTGAACAGCGGCAGTTGAAGGCGACAGATAGGCCAGCCAAACCAGAAATGGCGGCATCATAAAGTGAGGCCATGCGGCTCCGGCGAGAAAGAACAAGGGCGCCGAGGTTCCGACCAATACCTGTAGCACACGCTCATGTCGGTCAAATATGCGACCGAGCAACAGGCCCAATGCGGCGACACTGCCGGAAAATACCGGTGCCAAAAGGACCACGCCCCATAGGTCACCCGCGCGAGGATAATCCTGAAACCAGAAGACAAAGCCGAAATAGAAGAGGCATGACAAGGTGCCGATTGTGGTCAGGGCCAGCCAAAGCCCCAGCTTGGCGCTTGCCTGCAGGGCAGGCGCGCCTGTCTCGCGGCGCAAGGCCATAATGACCCCTGCGCCGAGCAGCAGCGTTTGTTGCAAAATGATCAGGCTCACTGCGGGTACAGCATAATCGCCATAGCCTTGCGTCGGATTAAAAAGGGATTGTTGCCGGATCGTGGGCGCGAGCTTGGCGGCCCGCGCGGTTTCCGGCACGCCTTGCAGCGCAACCTCTGCAACCTCGGCCGAAGCCCCGGCTACGGCCTTGCCGACGGAGGTTACGCGAACCAGATAACCCCCATTGAGCCAGACCGCGATACCGTCAGGATGACCGGATGCCAGACGTGCTTCGAAATTATCGGGCAGTATAATGGCTCCATCAATCACGCCTTGGCGCATCATTTGTCGGGCTTGAAGCGGGGTTTGCAGCACAGCGGCTACGTCTAGTGCGTGCGAGGCGTTCAGATTCTCGACCAGCTTGTCGCTCAGCGGCGTCCGTGCGGGCGTGACAATGGCGACCGGCAGTCCGACGGCTGTTTGCCCTGTATAGGCGGCGGGATAATAGAAGGCGTACAGCACGACGGCGAGGATCAGAAGGCTGCTGACCGGACGTGCACGGGGCAAATTGCGGAATGTCGCGATAAAGGCCGCCCGAATGCCGCGAGTAGGTAGATTAAAGGTCAGGGCTTCTGTCTTGGGGGCGCGTCCTGCGCGCCAGCGAACCATCAATATGGTCAGGATCAGAGCCACCAGTGCGATAGCAACCAGAATGAACAGATCATGCCACGCTGTACCGGGGGCGGCACCCGTAACCATCTGGCCGGTCTGTAAGCGCAGATAGTGGGTATAGGGCAGGATGTCGCTCCAGATACGGGCGAAACGTGGTCCATGATCCAGTGGCAAGGTGCCGTTGGAAAAAGCTATTGCTGCGCCCGAATAGATGGCGGTCGCAGAAAACGCCATGTCGATGTCACCGAGCAGGGCAACCAGAAAGCCTGACAGGATTACGCTGATCGCTATGAGCGTGGCCATACCCAGCAATAATAACGGCATAGAACCGGCAATACCCCAGCCGCGCACGCCGCACAGCCAGCCAATCCATGCCAGTCCCCACAGTGTGAAGATGACGAAATGGGGCAGCAGATGCCCGATCAGACTGGTCGCGGTCCGGCCATTAGAGACCTTTCTGAGGTTTTGAAACGAGCCACCGTGCAAGAGACGCCCGGCGGCCAGAACGGCCGAACAGGCCGCAAGCAGGTGCAGTACGCCCGGGGCCAGCAATCCGCCGAGAAATAACTCGAAGCTCAACTGGGGATTGCCGATGATAGAGACTTGGACAGAAGGAGGCTCAAGACCGGTGGCGGGCAAGCCCATGTGGCGGGCGCGGGTTTCCAGTTGGGAGGTTGCCGCTGCCGCGATGGCGGTATTCTGGCCCAATGCCGACAGCGCTCCGATCGTCTGGAATGCACCGTTAAAATGAACCGTTACCTGTTCGGGGCGGCGATAGGCTCCCTCGCTAAACCCTGCCGGAAAGTGGGCAATACTGTAGACCTTACCCTGCCGCATCAGGGCGACAGCTTCGTCAACAGTGGCAGGGCTGTAGGCGACGCGGATGGTCGGTACGGCCTGCATATTTCGTATGGCTTCGCGGCTGAAGGCCGAATTGTCCTGATCGACTACAGCGACCGGCGCGTTTCGTATGACCCCTGAAGAGAGCATGGAGGCGATGACAGCCAGCAGCAATAAAGGCAGTCCGAAAGCGACAAAAGCATCCCAGGGTTTACTGACCAAACGCCAGCTTTCGGCGCGGACGGCTGTAAGAAAAACCGCCGTACCTTTCTTCATTGGGATGACCAGTCAAACAGGACGCTCATCCCGGGGCGCAAATTCTCGATGCTCTGCACAGGACGGGCCTTTACTTGAAAACTGCGTACGTCATACCCGCTGGACTGGCGGGTCGAACGGAAGGTGGCAAACTCGCCCTGAGGGCTGATAGCTGTCACCTTGAACGCAACATTCTCCAGTCCCAAAGCCGGGACATCGCCGCGTACTGTGGCACCGGTTTTCAGATTGCGAAACTGGTCCTCGCGTACGCTGAAAACGACCCACGGGTTGGCTATATCCACGATGGTGAAAATCGGAACACCGGTCAGGACCAGTTCCCCGACATTGGAGAAGCGCTCCGAGATTTCGCCACCATGCGGCGCAAGAAGGCGGGTTTCTCCTCTGAGGCTTTCCGTTTCGGCCACGGCAGCGC
Organism: Brevundimonas sp. BH3; assembly: GCF_045345115.1. Taxonomy (GTDB): domain Bacteria; phylum Pseudomonadota; class Alphaproteobacteria; order Caulobacterales; family Caulobacteraceae; genus Brevundimonas. The sequence goes on along the minus strand of NZ_CP150796.1, from coordinate 2,759,397 downwards.
GCGCGCCTAGAACATTGGCATCTGCAACAGCTTTTTCCTGCGGGCGGGTGCCTGCGATGGCCTTTAGATATTGTTGGCGGGCGGCTTCGCTTTGTGAGGCTGTGGCAGCGCGAGCGGCGACCGCTTCGTCGCGCCGTTGAGCTGAAATTACCCCTTCGGCAAAGAGGGTTTGCGCCCGTCTGGCGGTCTGGTCGGCCAGTTGCGCCGTGGCCTGTGAGGCCCGCCAGATAGATTCTAGGGTTTGGACATCTTCTTGCCGCGCGCCCTCACGGGCAATGGACTGCATGGCCTGGGTGGACTGAAGCAGGGCGCGGGCCTGCGCATCCTTGGCCTCGACCTCCGGACTGTTCATGATCGCCAGTTCCTGTCCGAGGGTAACCTGTTGTCCCTCGGAAACCAGAAAGCGTTCTACGCGGCTGGGGATTTTGGTGGCGACGGTAAAAGTCTCGGCCTCCACCATGCCCTGTACCTGTTCCTTTGGCGGGCGTGCTGCCAGAAACAGACCGAAGATAATAAAGCCGACCAAAAGGATCAGGCCCGCCCCGACGAGCCAGGCCAGAGGTGACTTCGGGCGAGGGCGGTACGACGGAATATGCGTTTCGGGTGAGGGGGGCGTCTCGCTCATGGTGCGCTGATCCGGTCGTCGCGTTGCATGTAATCGTTCAAAGTCTGTTCACTGCCGGCTGCGGCCAGAAGCGCTGCAAGGCTCAGGTCATATTCATAGGCAGCGGCCGCTCTTTGCAGACGTGCCGTGCCCAGCAGATTTCGGGCATCGATAACAGCCGAAGCGGTGGCCTCGCCCTCTCGAAAGCCGATTTCCTGAACGCGCAGGTTTTCCTGCGCGGCCTCCAGACTGCTGTCCATGGTTAGAAACTGGCGGCGGGCCAGTTCAACCTGATTATAGGCCCGCGTCACCAGAAGCCGGGCGTCGTCGCGTGCCTGACGCTCTATTTCTGTGGCAGCCGAGGCCTGTGCGCGGGCGGCCCCCATCATGTTCCGCCGGTCCAGCGACGACATGAGCGTATAACGGGCACCGACACCAAAGGCCCAGTCAGGCTCCATCGGCAAGGCGCGATCTGTATTTAAGTTGTAGGATCCAAAGGCATAGACGGACGGCTTGAAGCGCGAAGCAGCCAGATCTGCGCCCGCCTCTGCCAGTTCGCGACCGGCTTGGGCCTGCGCGATGCGAGCATTGGATTGTCCCGCATTGTCCAGAAAGTCATGTGCCGCGCCGACAGGATTGCGATTGACGAATAGGGGTGTCGTCGTGGCGACCGGTATTTCCGTATCGACGAGATTGGCCAGAGAGGCGACGGCGTTCTGGTGTTCCAGTTCTGCGCGGTTTACCTGTCTTTGGGCACTGTCCCGCGCCACTTCGACCTGCAGGGTCTGGGCGTGGCTCAGCATTCCTTCGTCCCGCATGCGTCGGGCATTGTGCAGATGCAGGTCAAAACCGTCACGGGTTTCAATGGCAATCTTCAGCGCTTCTGCGGCCAATACCTGTCCGAAATAGGCCCGCGCCAGATTGACGCTTTCGAGGCTGTGCGCTTCCAGTTTACGAGCTTGGGCCAGTTCGACATTGGCGGCTGCGGCGCGTCTCAGCGCGGGTATGGCACCGCCTGTATAAATAGGCTGGAGCGCTGTCACCGTCGGTCTGATGGCGGTGTCTTCGATTTGCAGACGCACATCGCTTGGCAGCGCCGTAAAGATTTCAGGCAAGGCAGCCTGAAGTCTCTGGCCTATAGCCTCCAGAACCTCTCCGGGAATTCCGGGCAGATCGGAGACAAGGCCGGGAAGAGCTTGGCCTAGATCGGTTTGGGCCTGATCCAGAGTATCCGACAGCGATATGTCGAAGGTTTTGCGATAGCGGATGGCCTGGGCGTCCAAAGAAATGGTGGGCCTGTTCAGCCGTGCTGCCACATTGGCATGGGCTTCGGCAGCGGTGACACCATACTCTGCCGCACGGGACAGCCCTGATGTTGCTCTCAGGCGGGCTTGCGCATCGCTATATGACATCGAGACAGCTTCGCCCGATGTTTGGCTGTCAGAAGTTTGAGCAAAAGTGCCAGTCGGCAATGCGCACGATAGAATAAATGCTAACGTTACAATACGAGCATTTGATCTATGTGATGCTGCGTGCATTTGAACGTCTCGATGATATTCGGGTTATTAATTCTGCTTTGGCGGGATTTAAATATGATGAATAGCATTGTTTCTAGCCTTCCATAGCGGCCTCTCAGCAAACAAGAAAACCTTTGCATTCTTGTCTTGAAAATAGGCTTTGGCCCGCGCCGAAGACATCAGATCAGTGGATCGGTCATTGACGGTGCAGGGAGGAGTTTTTCCTGTGCAACCCGGTCTGAGGACCTCTCAGTGACAAGTCCAGCACTGTGTTGACGCACAGCTGAAGAAGGCCGACAGGCTGGGATCAAATCTGGCATTTCTATATTGATCGGGAACCTGGTCGCATGACGCTGAAAACTCTGTTGTCGCTACGGAACAACCCGCGGCCTCTGGTCATGGGAATCCTCAATGTGACGCCTGACAGTTTTTCGGACGGGGGCCGTCATGATGCGCCTGACGCAGCATTGTCTCATGCGCGTAAGCTGATCGCGGACGGGGCGGATGTTTTGGATATTGGCGGGGAAAGCACGCGTCCTGGCTCGGATCCTGTCAGCGCTGCCTTGGAAACCGACCGTGTTGCGCCGGTGATCGAAGCCCTCGCGCGTGAATGGGACGGCGTCATCAGTATCGACACGATGAAGCCGGAAGTCGCGCGCGTCGCTGTGGCAGCAGGGGCGACGGTGTGGAATGATGTGTCGGCTCTGCAATATGCGCCCGACAGTCTGTCGACGGCGGCCGAGTTGGGCTGTGAAGTGATCCTGATGCATATGCGCGGGAATCCCAAAACCATGCAGGACGCGCCCTCTTATGAGGATGTGGTGGCCGAGGTCTGTCAGGACCTATCCGCTCAGGCCATGTCGGCGCTTGCGGCGGGGGGCAAGCCTGAAAATATCTGGCTGGATCCGGGTATCGGATTTGCTAAAAACCTCGACCACAATCTGGCCCTGACCGCCAATCTGCGGGCCATATGTGATCTGGGTTATCCGGTCCTCTATGCCGCCAGTCGCAAGCGTATGATCGGCGAGATCGATCCGTCGGCAACCCATGCCAGTGACAGACTGGGCGGTACGGTCGCTTTGCATTTGGAAGGCGTGTGTCAGGGGGCGGCTATGGTGCGGGTGCATGATGTGCGCGAAATGGTGCAGGCCTTGAAGGTTCAGGCTGCGATCAACGGGGCGCGCGCATGACCTTGGGGGTATCGCCCTATATTACGCCTATAGCGCTGCTGGCCATTTCGAACGTCTTTATGACCTTTGCCTGGTATGGGCACCTGAAGGGCGATCCGAAGCCTTTGTGGATTGCCGTGCTGTTGAGCTGGGGGATCGCTTTTTTTGAATATTGGCTGGCCGTGCCTGCCAACAGGATCGGACACACCGTCTATTCCGCAGCGGAACTCAAGACGATGCAGGAAGTCATTACCCTTGCCGTCTTTGCCGGTTTCTCGGTGCTGTATCTGGGCGAGAAGCTGACGATCAATCATCTGGTCGGCTTTGCCTTTATTGCTCTGGGGGCGTGGTTCATTTTCAGGGGACCGCTAGGAAGCTGAAATGGGAAGCTGAAAGCGGGCTTGCTCTTGGGGGCTGTTTCGCCCATCACGCGCCCATGACCTGGTTGCTATCTCTTAATCCGTGGCTCGTCCTGATCGTGGCGGGTGTGTTCGAAGTCATGTGGGCTTCGGGAGTGAAATATGTCGGGGTGCAAAGACCGCTTATTTCACTGGGTGTTGCTGTGGCTCTGGCTGCCAGCATGGTGGGCCTGTGGGCGGCGACCCAGAAGCTGCCGGTCGGTACGGCCTATGCGGTGTGGACCGGCATTGGTGCGGTTGGTGCGGCCGTCGTCGGCATTGTCATCTATCAGGAACCGGCAACGGCTATCCGCGCCGTGTGCATCCTGCTGATCGTCTGCGGTATTGTGGGTCTGAAGCTGTTTTCGGGTGCAGGCGCATGACGGGTCAAGAAACAAAACCCGCTCAAGCAGAGAGTGACCGTGTCACGAGCGGTAGCGAACTAGAACTCGCTCAAGCAGCGATTGACCGCGTCACGAGCGGTAGCGAACTAGAACCCGCTCAAGCAGTGAGTGACCGCGTCACGAGCGGTAGCGAACCAAAAAGAGGCCGTGTGCTGGTGATCGCAGGATCGGATTCCGGCGGTGGTGCCGGCATTCAGGCCGACATCAAGGCCATCACCATGCTGGGCGGGTTCGCGGCGACGGCCGTGACGGCGATTACGGTGCAAAATACACTGGGGGTGCACGGGGTTTATCCTTTGCCACTGGATGTCATCACCGCTCAAGCGCGTTGCGTACTGGAAGATATCGGCACCGATGCGGTGAAAACCGGCATGCTGGGGACGGTCGATGTGGTGGAAACCGTTGCTACTCTTCTGGACGAGGCCAAGGCACCGGCGGTGGTCGATCCGGTGATGATCGCCAAGGGCGGACACCCGCTGCTGCCCGATCTGGCGGTCGAGGCGGTCAAGTCGCTGATGATCCCGCGTGCGGCGCTGCTGACGCCCAATGCACCCGAGGCCGAGGCTCTGACGGGTATTACTGTGGCGGACATTGATGGCCAGCGTCGGGCGGGCGAGGCCCTGTTGAAAATGGGAGCCAAGGCGGTTCTGATGAAGGGGGGCCACGTCGCGGGTGATACGGTCATTGACCTTCTGATGACGCCCGATGGCGAAACGGTTCTGGAAACCGAGCGCATCCATTCCATGCACACGCACGGTACGGGCTGCACTCTGGCCAGTGCCTGTTCAGCGGGCATCGCCAAGGGGCAGGACTTGCCGGTCGCAGTCGCTGCGGCCTGGGCCTATGTGGCCGAGGCGATCCGACGTGCGCCGGGTCTGGGCGGCGGACATGGTCCGCTGGATCATGCATGGCCGGTTCGCGAGTTTACCCGTCGATGAGCCAGGCGGTGCTCGAACAACGGCTCAAGGATATTCTGTCCTCTGATCCGGTGATGATGCAGGTGCTGCAAGGTACGCGTGAACTACAACTGCCGGACTGGCGGGTGTTTTCGGGCGCGGTCTATCAGCGGGTTTGGAACCATCTGACAGGACGCGCGGTCGATTACGGCATCAAGGACTATGACATCGGCTATTTCGATGCCGATACGTCATGGGATGCCGAGGATGTCTGGATCAAACGCTTTGCGGGCCATTTTGACGGTCCTTTGTCGGAACAGGTCGAGGTCCGTAACCAGGCCCGCGTCCACCTGTGGTTTCCCGACAAGTTCGGTCAGCCCTATACGCCTCTGACCGGTACGGACGAGGCGTTGCCGCGCTTTGTGGCACCGTGTTTTGCGGTGGGGGTGCGTCTGGAAACCGATGGCGAGATCAGCATCGCGGCTCCATTTGGTCTGGAGGACATGTTCAACCTGACCATTCGTCCGACGCCGGAACGACCCGTCGCCAAGGATTGGGACAGGATCATCACCAAGCTTCAGGCTCGTTGGCCGGAGCTTGTGACGCATAGATAAAGGGCGCGATCCCTTTTCAGAAATCGCGCCCCTTGAGCGGTCCGGTGACAGGGAGAAGAACCGCCCAAATCCGGCTGTTAGTGGCGGTAGCCGTTGTTATAATCGCGACGGTATTCCTGACGCAGTTTGCGTTCCAGACGCTGCTCGACGCGGTCATACTGACGATCCAGCGTGCGGATCTCGCGACGGTCCAGACCACCGCGCATCATGCCTTGTTCCATGCGCACCACATTTTGCAGTTCGCGCTTCAGGCTGATGGCGTCGTCGCGGTCCAGACGGCGGCTGTCACGGGCGCGATCGATGCGGCGATCCAGTTCAACCTTGCGATAGCGCAATTCGCGGCGGTCTTGCTGACGTTCATAGGACGGGGCGTGGCGATAGTCGTGCGCACCATAGGACTGGGCCGAGGCAACAGTCGGAACAGCACCGGCAAGGGCGGCGATGGCCATGACCGGGATCATAAAGGACTTCATCTTGCTCATCTGGGGCTCCTTTCCGAGCGATGCCGCAGAGGGGCTCCCTGCGGCGTTGATCCCAGAAAAGCAGACCGAGGCTGATCCGTATCTGAACAGTGCGCGTCAGAAACGGTTCATGTGTATGAAATCGCTGACAGACTTTGTGCAGCGCTGTAGATTCACTCTTTCATGGGGCCGAAAGAAAAACTGGCCCGAACCGACGGGATGGGCTTTAATCAGCGTGTTAGTGTTATACAGCCAAGGTGATTGAGGGCTGCGTAATGTTAAACTCCGCGTTCAGCCTATGTTCAGAGGCGAGAGCCTAAACCGGCAGACATGATGTCCATTCGAGCTCTTTTGATTGCCGCCTTGATCGCTGTCGTTCCCGCAACGGACGCAGTGGCCCAGTCGCGTGACCAGTCGCGCGAACGGGATCGTTATGAACAGCGTGACAACCGCGGCCATGACCGTGGCAGTCAGCGCGATAGCCGTGACAACCGTGGCCAACGCGCTAATCCCGGTCAGGTCGCCCGCGAGGTCCAGAATGGCCGCCCGGGCCGTATGCTGGGCATGCGTGAACGCGGTGACGACTATACGGTGCGCTGGGAATATCCCGGTGGCCGTGTGTCCGACATCGAGGTGGACGGCCGCTCGGGTCGCCCTCGCGGTGACGACTGATTTTCTTAAAGGGTAAATGATCCATGCGTGTTCTTCTGGTCGAAGACGATGTTGACCTGTCGCGCCAGTTGAAAACGGCGCTGTCGGATGCCGGTTATGCGGTGGATCATGCCCCCGATGGCGAAGAGGCCTGGTTCCTCGGCGATACCGAACCCTATGATGTGGTGGTGCTGGATCTGGGCCTGCCCAAGATTGACGGCGTCTCGGTGCTGGAGCGCTGGCGCCGCGAGGGCAAGACCACGCCGGTTCTGATCCTGACGGCGCGGGCCGCATGGTCGGACAAGGTGGCGGGCTTTGATGCCGGTGCCGACGACTATCTGACCAAGCCCTTCCACACTGAAGAACTGCTGGCCCGTCTGCGGGCGCTGCTGCGCCGTTCGGCGGGCCATGCTACCTCGACCCTGTCGTGCGGCGGCTTGCGCCTTGATCCGCGTGCGGCGCGCGCGACCGTCAATGGCGAGCCGCTGCGCCTGACCTCGCTGGAATACCGTCTGCTGCACTATATGATGATGCATCAGGGCCGCGTCATCAGCCGCACCGAATTGGTCGAGCATCTCTACGATCAGGATTTCGATCGCGATTCCAACACCATCGAGGTGTTTGTGGGCCGCCTGCGCAAGAAGATTGGCTCGGACCGTATCGAGACGGTGCGCGGGCTGGGCTATCGCCTGTCGCCGCTGGCCGGCGAAAGCGATGCGGGCTGATTTAAGTGCCTGAGAGCGAGGCCGAAACCACAGCCAAGCCGGTCGCCTCTGCCGTAAAGAACAGTTGGGGTCGCTTGCGGCCGGGGCGTTCGCTCACCCGTCGCCTGATCTGGCTGGCGGCAGCATGGATTTTTGTGGCTCTGATCGTCACAGGCGGTGTGCTGACATCGGTGTTTCAGGAATCGGCCCTGCGACGTCTGGGCAGTACGCTGAATGATACGATCGACGAGGTGGTGGTGGCGGCCAGTATCACCCCCGAAGGCCATCTCTATGTCGGTGAAATCCGTGATGCGCGAACCGAACGTTTGTTGTCCGGTAAATACTGGATGGTGGCCGAACCCGATATAGACGGCACGCTGAAGGTGGTGGCGGGGTCTGAATCGCTGGGGGGGCTGACCCTAGCCTATGGGCCGGACCTGCTGGATCGTCTGCACAATGCCTTTGGACAGACCTTTAGCTATAGCACCGAGGACGGCCCCAAGGGCGAGCCTTTGCGGATTGCTGCCAGTATCAAAACCTTGCCCGGACGTGTTGAGCCGGTCGTGTTTATGGCCGCTATCGACCGCACCGATGTGGATGCCGATACGCGCCAGTTTGCCACGGTGACGTGGGTGGCCTTGTTGTTGATGGGGCTGGGTCTTGTGGCGGCCGTGTTTGTGCAGGTGCGGGTGGGTTTGCGTCCGCTCTATGATCTGGACCAAGCCATTGCCGAGGTCCGCCGCGGTCGCACTAACCGCGTAGGCGGGGTCTATCCCCGCGAAATCCAGCCTCTGGCCGATCAGGTCAACCTATTGCTGGACCATTCTCAGGAAACGGTCGAACGCCAGCGCACCCATGTCGGCAATCTGGCCCATGCGTTGAAAACGCCTCTGGCAGTCATGCTGGCCGAGGCGGGCACCAAGGACGGGCAACTTCAGGACATTGTCCGCCGTCAGGCACAGGTGATGCGCGATCAGGTGGAACACCATCTGCGCCGCGCCCGCGCTGCGGCTCGCGCCGCGCATGGCCTTGGTGAAAGCACACCGGTCGAAGATGTGCTGGACGAATTGGCCGTGATGATCGAGCGGGTGTTCGAAGAAAAAGGCGTCGAGATCGACTGGCGCGCGCCCGAAGGGTTGAACTTCCGGGGCGAGCGTCAGGACTTGCAGGAAATCTTCGGGAACCTGATCGAAAATGCCGGCAAATGGTGCAAACGCCGCGTGCGGGTTCTGGCAGGGCCTTCGGTGCCGGGCCAGATGGTGGTGGTTGTCGAGGATGACGGCCCTGGCATTCCTGAAGACCAGCGCGATACGGCGCTGAAACGCGGTACCCGCATGGACGAAGCGACACCTGGCACCGGACTGGGGCTGTCGATCGTGGACGAACTGGTGCGGGCCTATGGTGGACGTATGACGCTGGGGCATAGCGATATGGGCGGTTTGAAAGTGGTCTTGGAACTGCCTTCCGCCGAGGGTTGATTTCGCAAGCCTACAAACTGAAAGCACCGCAAGAACACGCCGTTAACCGACGCTGCTGCATAATCAGCATCAAGTTTTGAGCCGATTGGAGCTGACCGGAACCTGTTTATGGCGGAGCTGACACCCGCGCATAGGGTCGCTTTGGGAGAGGTCATTACGCGCAGTCCCGATCATATCCTGTCATTGCTGGAATCAGCCGTGGCGGACATGGCCGGTTCGCGCGCCGAAGCCGTGCGTCTGATGATGGCCGAGGAAATCAGGGACCGTCTGCGGCGCGATCAGGTTTTGCGTCCGATATTGCCGCTGTTTCGCGACCGTGTGGATGGCATGCAGGGGTTCGTCCTGCCGATACGTCTGCGCGATGATCTGTGGCGGGCGGCCAAACGCAACGAGCCGGAATTGTTACCCAAGCTCGATTATGACGACGATCTGGCGCGAATGATTTGTGACCGCCTGTGTCAGACGGCTGCGGCGGCCTTGCGCGATCACGGGACCAAACTCTGGCCCGCTGGAACATCCGATGACAGGAAGCGTCTGGCGCGGATACTCGATGTGGCGGGTATTGCCCGCACATCATTAAAGCGTCTGCCTGACTGGCAGGGCCGGATCGACGCTGAAGAAGCGGCCGAGTTGAAACTGGCTCTGAGGCAGGCACAGGCCGTGGGCGATGACGGCCCTGACTGTCTGATGGAAATCTATTTTGCCCATCTGCGCGAGGGCCTGCAGGTCTTGCGTCTCGCCGAACACGCGGCCGCACTGGGCAGTCCGTCCACCAGTCTCTCACAGGGCAGTTATGCCGTGTTTGTCGATCGGGTCATGGCGACGCTGCTCGAGAAGGCAGACCTTATCGTCGCCTTCGATATTGCCGAGGGGCCTAACGGGGTTCTGGCCTTCCGTGACCGTTTGAACTGGCTGGCCACAGCATTGAAAGAGTTTGACGTGGTTGTCGTGCCACGTGCCGACAGTGTGTGGGCGCGCACCTTGCGCCACCAGAAACTGCGGCTGTCGATGTCGCTGACCGAGCGTTTCAAACTGGCCGACGATGCAGTGGATGCCCTTTTGCCGCAGGAAAAACCACATTGGCAGGGCGAATGACACGGGCCGTGCCGCATCTGGCGGCCCCGCTGGACGATGACGGGGTGGAGCGGGCACGGCTACTGGTCGGGGTTCTATCGACCACACACGGTCCGGCGGCGGCGATGGGGTGCGAGAGTGAACGGCGTCAGACCGTAGAGGGCATTATCGGCCGTATCTCGAACTGGTCGGGCGAGGCGCTGGATCTACTGAACAAGCACGATGTGTCCGATGGGGGGCGACTGGCCAGACGACGCTTGCAGGTCATGGTCGATTTGCTGCAACTGGCAGGGGGCAAGGATGCCGCTCGCACGGTGCGGCGGCGCTTGGCCAGTCTGGGCCCCGGCCCGGGTTCAGGTGCGGCATCGCGTGGCGTCTTACCACCCTCGCTTCGTCAGGCCTGATCCGCTAAAGCGACGTAATGATGATCTTCTGGATCCTGACCGCGACATTGACGGCGCTTGCCGGACTATTGGTTCTGACGGGCGCACGCCGTGGCGCGGCCCGCCTTGCTGCGCCTGATGAAGCCGAAACCGACCGCCTTTCGGGCGCGCGCGAACTGGCCGAGCTGGACCGGATGAAGGCGCGTGGCTTGTTGGACGAGGCCGCATGGACGGCGGCGCGTGCCGAATCCGGTCGTCGCATTCTGGCGGCACGCCGCGCCGAAGGCCGGTTGGCGGTCACACCGCGTGATGGCCTGTGGGTTCTGTGCGGTGTAGGCGCAACTGCGGCTCTGGCACTGGGCCTTTATATGGTGGTCGGCGCGGCCGGTTACGGCGATCAACCCTATCAGAAGCGCGTGGCCGAATGGGCCGCCAATCCGCAAGGGCTGGACCCGTCACAGGTGGCGGCGGTCCTGACCGAGGTGGTCCGCAAGGAACCGGATGACGCGCTGGCCCTGTCCATGCTGGGCGCGGCCCGTTTCGAGGCAGGCGATACGGTGGGCGCGGCCTCTGCTTTCCGCCGGTCCCTGACGCTGAAACCCGATAATGCCCAGAACTGGGCGCGCTTGGGCGAAAGTCTGGTGCGGGCCAATGAGGGCCGTATCGGTCCCGATGCCGAGGCGGCCTTTGTTGAAGCAATCAAGCTTGACCCGAACCAGTTGGGCGCGCGCTACTTCCTCGGTGAAGCGGCGTTGGCGCGTGGCGATCTGGCTCGGGGTGAGGCGATGTGGGCCCCGATCTTGGCGGTTCTGGCCCCCAATGACCCGCGCCGTCCCGAGCTTGAAAAACTGCTGGCCGACGCCCGCGCCAAGGCCCAGAAATGACGTTTAGAACCATGAGCTGGCTTCCCAAATCTCCCAAAGCCCGTCGCCGCCTGTGGGTGGTGGCTGCGGCTGCACCCGTGCTGGCTCTGGCCGTGGGCCTGTCCCTGTGGGCGATGAAGGACAATGTGACCTTCTTCTATTCGCCCTCCGAAGTGACGGTGGAAAAGGTGCCGACGGGCCAGATGATCCGTCTGGGCGGTCTGGTGGTAGAGGGCAGTGTGGTCAAAAACACCGATGGTTCGGTGCGCTTTACCATCACCGATAACGAGGCCACGGCACCCGTACATTTCAAGGGCGACCTGCCCGACCTGTTCCGCGAAGGGCAGGGGATCGTCGCCCAAGGCCGCTATGGTCCCGACCGCACCTTCGAGGCCACGCAGGTTCTGGCCAAGCACGACGAAACCTATATGCCGCGCGAAGTGGCCGACCGCCTGAAGGAAACAGGTGAATGGCGTCCCGAAACCGGCTCATACCAACCGGCGGAGAAATAGGCGCGTGATTGTCGAGTTTGGCAGCTATGCCCTGATCCTGTCCTTTGCGCTCAGCGTGTTCGCCATGGCCATGGCGACATGGGGGCGCATCCGTCGCAATCCGGTGCTGGCGGGGGCGGCCTCGGCGGCGCTGCTGGCCTCGGCATTGGCCATTGTGGTGGCATTCGGCGCTCTGATCTTTGCCTACGTCACGTCCGATTTCTCGGTCGCGAACGTGGCTTTGAACAGCCATACCGACAAGCCATTGCTCTATAAGGTGGCGGGCGCGTGGGGTAACCACGAAGGCTCGCTGCTGCTGTGGTGTCTGGTGATGACGGCCTTTGGCGCGGTGCTGGGTCTGTCGCGCGGTCTGCCGTTCGGGCTCAAGACGTCGGCGGTGGCGGTGCAGGGCGCGCTGTCTTCGCTGTTTTTGGCCTTTGCGGCCTTCACCTCCAATCCGTTTGTGCGACTGGACGATATTCCGGTTCAGGGCAACTCGCTGAACCCCTTGCTGCAAGACCCGGCCTTGGCCATCCACCCGCCGCTGCTCTATGCGGGCTATGTCGGGTTTTCGGTCTGTTTCTCGCTGGCGGTCGCGGCCCTGATCGAAAAGCGTGTCGATCCGGCATGGGGGCGCTGGGTGCGTCCGTGGGCGCTGGCCTCGTGGGCGTTTCTGACGGTCGGTATCGCGCTGGGCAGTTTCTGGGCCTATTACGAACTGGGCTGGGGCGGCTGGTGGTTCTGGGACCCCGTTGAAAACGCCTCCTTCCTGCCGTGGCTGGCGGGCGCGGCCCTGTTGCACAGCGCCATTGTCACCGAGCGGCGCGGGGCGCTGGCGGGCTGGACAGTGTTCCTGTCCATTCTGGCCTACAGCTTCTCGATGCTCGGCGCGTTTCTGGTGCGCTCGGGCGTTCTGACATCCGTGCACGCGTTTGCGGTCGATCCCGAGCGCGGCATGATGCTGTTGGCTATTCTGGGACTGGCCGCTGGCGCAGCCCTGATCCTGTTTGCCATTCGTGCGCCCGCCATCCGTTCGATGGCGACCTTTGCGCCGGTCAGCCGCGAAGGCATGCTGGTCCTGAACAATCTGTTCCTGACCGCGGCAGCGGCCACGGTTCTTTTAGGCACGCTTTATCCGCTGCTGCTGGAAGCCACGACCGGCGCGACCATTTCGGTTGGCCCGCCCTATTTCAACGCGGTGTTTACGCCTCTGATGGCGGTGGCCTGTATCCTTTTGCCTGCCGGACCCTTGCTGGCGTGGAAGCGCGGCGATGCCAAGGGGGCGTTACAGCGCCTGCGTTTGGCTCTGGTATTGACGGTTGCAGGTGCAGGGTTGGCCTTCCTGCTGTTCGATCCGAAAAAGGCACTGGCTGCGGCCGGTGTCGGTCTTGGCCTGTGGCTGGTGTTCGGTGCGATCGCCGAGGTGGGCGAGCGCACCAAGCTGGCCCGCGCTCCGTTTGCGGAAACCCTACGCCGTGCGCGTAACCTGCCCTTGGGGGCATGGGGCATGGCGCTGGCCCATGCAGGCGTGGGTATCTTTATTCTGGGTGCGGTGGTCGAGACGGCCTTTAAGGTCGAGAGCGCCCGCGCTCTGCCGATCGGCGGCGAGATTTCGGCTGGCCCGTGGAAGGTGCAACTGAAAGACGTTCAGATCGTCGAAGGCCCCAATTATCTGGCCGAGCAGGGCCGACTGGCCGTGGTGGATGTGGAGGGCCAGAAGCGCGAGCGCGAAGTCACCTCCGAGCGACGCTTCTTCCCCGCCGGTGGTCAGACGACGACCGAGGTAGGTCTCGATTTTCGGGGTCTGGATGACGTCTATGTGGTGATGGGCGAACGTAGTGCCACCGATGCGGGCGAACCGGCGTGGGTCGTGCGGCTTTACTGGAATCCGTGGGCGCGCCTGATCTTTATTGGTCCGGCCCTGATGGCGCTGGGTGGCTTGGTGTCGCTGCTGGATCGTCGCCTGCGTGTGGGGGCAGGGCCGGGCACACGTCGCCGAAAGGAGGCCAAGGCATGAAGCGTCTGTTCGCAGCCTCGGCCATAGCGCTCTTGCTGGCGGGCAGCACAATGGCCGAACCGGTAGCGGCTCCCGATGTGGCCCTGACCGATCCGGCCGCCGAAGCGCGGGCGCGCGACTTGTTCGTCGATATCCGCTGTGTGGTCTGCCAGCACGAATCGATCGCTGACAGCCCGGCAGGGATCGCCGCCGACATGCGCCAACTGGTGCGCGAACAGATCCGCGACGGCAAGACCGATGCCGAAATCCGTCAGGATCTGGTGCGCCGCTATGGCGACTATGTGCTGTTCACACCGCCCTTCCGCTGGGGCACACTGATCCTGTGGCTGGGGCCGTTAATGTTGGTTGTGGGGGGCGGCCTGGTGTTCTGGGCCCGCAGTCGTCGTCGCAAGAATACCACTGCGCCTCTGGACGCTGCGGAAGAAGCCGAACTGGCCCGTTGGATCGCGCCTACGGACGCAACCACTAAACCTGAAAAACAAGACATCTAGAGCCGCCGTTTGGCCACGGTTGAGCCTTGGCTTTACCGTGGTCGAGGATAAACGATTTCAGCGCCTCATTCGCGTGTCAGCCATTGGCATCTGCGAATACGCCCTATATCCGTTATGCGGGGAATCCCGTGTATTCCCGATCTTAGACTACAAGGACGACGATGCTGAAACGCAAGGAGTTCATTCTGGGGGCCGCTGTGGGCCTGACCTTCGCCGCAGCGGCGACGGCGGGTGGCGTCATCCAGTGGCCGGGAGCCGAGGCGGCTCCCGTATCGGCTTCGCGCCTGGTCCCCTCGGCAGGGGCTGCAGGTCTGGCCTTTGCGCCGCCTCAGGGCGCGCCGCTCAGCTTTGCCGATATTTTCGAGCAGGTTGCGCCCGCCGTGGTGCAGATCGATGTGAAGACGCGCATACAGCGTCCGCGCACCATGCAGATGCCGGGCTTCCCGTTCCCGTTCATGGTGCCGCCGCAAGACAATGGCTCCAAGGTCGAGCCGGAAACCCAGCTGGCTCCGGGCAGCGGCTCGGGCTTCTTTATCTCGGCTGATGGTATCATCGTCACCAACAACCACGTTGTGGCCAATGCCGAGGAAATCAGCGTCAAGCTCAGCGACGGGCGCACCTTCAAGGCGCGCCTGATCGGTCGCGACGAGGCCTCCGATCTTGCGGTCATCAAGGTCGAGGGCAGCGCCTTCCCGTTCGTTTCGTTCGAAGAAGCCTCCGAACCGCGCGTCGGAGACTGGGTCATCGCGGTCGGCAATCCGTTCGGTCTGGGCGGCACCGCCACGGCGGGCATTGTGTCGGCCAAGTCGCGTGACATTGGTGGGGGTGTCGCCAACGACTTCCTGCAAATCGATGCCGCCATCAACCGCGGCAATTCGGGTGGCCCGACCTTTGACATCTATGGTCGCGTTATCGGTGTGAACACGGCGATCTTCTCGCCATCGGGCGGCAGTGTCGGTATCGGCTTTGCCATTCCGGCCAAGACGGCCAAGGACATTACCGACCGCCTGATCAAGGGTGAAACCATCGAGCGCGGCTATCTGGGTGTGCAGATCAGCGACCTGCAACCGGAAGTGAAAGAAGCGCTCGGAC
The DNA here is from genome assembly GCF_045345115.1 of Brevundimonas sp. BH3. Classification (GTDB taxonomy): domain Bacteria; phylum Pseudomonadota; class Alphaproteobacteria; order Caulobacterales; family Caulobacteraceae; genus Brevundimonas. The sequence continues at coordinate 2,744,090 of NZ_CP150796.1, read as the reverse complement.
TGGATGCCAACACCAAGGGCGCGTTCGTGGCCCAGGTGACGGCAGGCTCTCCGGCGGCTGAAGGCGGCCTAAAGGAAGAGGATATTGTCACCTCGATCAATGGCGAGGCCGTTGATGGTGCTTCGGCGCTGACGCGTCGTGTGGCCAATGCCAAGCCGGGTGACCGTCTACGTCTGGAAGTGCTGCGTGAGGGCCGTCGCCAGACCGTGGACATCCGCGCCGGTCGCCGTCCGTCCGAGGAAAGCCTGAACAAGGAACTGGAAGGCGAAGAAACGCCGGAAGCTGCACCAAACGCAACGGTCGGCACCGAGATCGAGGGCGTGACCGTCACGGCCCTGACTGCCGCCCTGCGCCAACGCCACAATATCCCCGATGATGTGAACGGCGTGGTGGTCACGGCGGTCGATGCATCGTCCGAGGCGGGCAAGCTAGGCATTCCGGCGGGTCTGGTGATCTTCCGTGCCAATAACCGCGCGGTCACAACGCCCGCCGAGTTCCGCACGGCGGTCGAGGCTGCCCGTTCGGCGGGTCGTCCCAGCGTGCTGCTGATGGTTCGTTATCAGGGCAATAACCGCTCGCTGGTGCTGCCTCTGGCCAAGAAGGACTAAACCGGTGAAGTCGGATGGAAATCTGACGAAGCCTTAACTGTGGATTTCGGCGGCAATCGGTTATGTTTGCCGCCGATTTCTTTTCTGGAGGGGACAATGCGTATTCTGGTTGTCGAGGATGATGCCGAGGCTGCAACCGCCATGGTGCGCGGCCTGAGCGAGGCCGGGCACGAGGTCACCCATGCGGTCGATGGTGCCTTCGGTCTGCTGGAAGCGCAAAAGGGCGGCTATGAGGTCTATGTGGTGGACCGCATGATGCCGCGTCTTGATGGTATCGGCATGGTGGAAACCCTGCGTAAAGGCGGCGACCAGACGCCGGTTCTGTTCCTGTCGGCGCTGGGCGAGGTCGAGGACCGCGTGGTGGGCCTGAAAGCCGGTGCCGACGACTATCTGGTCAAGCCTTATGCCTTTGCCGAACTGATCGCCCGCGTCGAGGCCCTTAGCCGTCGCCGCGAAACGGGTGGCGTGCAGACCGTGCTCAAGGTTGGTGATCTGGAAATGAACCTGATCGCCCGCACCGTGCACCGCTCGGGGCAGGATATCGACCTGCAACCGCGTGAATTCCAGCTCTTGGAATATCTGATGCGTAATGCGGGCCAGTCGGTGACGCGCACCATGTTGCTCGAAAAGGTGTGGGAATACCATTTCGACCCCCAGACCAATGTCATCGACGTGCATATCAGCCGCCTGCGTTCCAAGATCGACAAGGGCTTTGACCACGCCATGCTGCAAACCGTGCGCGGCGCGGGGTACCGGCTGGAGGCCTAAGCCCTCACATGCGTCTGCCATCCCTTTTTAGACGGACGCCGTTTCGTCTGACGCTGCTGTTTCTGGCCCTGTTTGTGGCCACGGCCAGCGCGGTGATGGCCTATGTCTATATGGCCTCGGCGTCAGAGGCGCGGGCGCGGGCCGAGGCCAGTGTGCGCGCGGAGGTGGAAACCCTCGTGGCCATCTACCGGACGCGCGGCGGCGATGCGCTCAACCAGGCTCTGGTGGATCGCACCCTGCGCGGGGATAAATATCTGTACCGTCTGCGCGATGCCGACGGCAAAGTCGTTACGGCTAATATTTCGGACATTCCCGACGGCGTGGACAGTGGCGAGTGGGAAACCTTCCGCCTGACCGACACCGATCCCGAAGGGCGGGTGCAGAAACGCCAGTCCATCGGCATCGACACGGCGCTGTCGGGCGGGGAACATTTATTCGTCGGCGAGGATGTCGGCGATATCGAAGCCTATCTGTCGCGCCTGACCCAGGCCCTGTGGCTGGCCATGTTCTTTGTGCTGGTGCTGGGCATTGGCGGTGGTCTGCTTGTCAGCCGCCGCGTGGAAGTAGCGATGGGACGTCTGAACCGCGTGGTCGGTGCCGTGCAGGAAGGCAATCTGAAGGTTCGTGTCCCCGTCAAACATTCGGGTGACGAACTGGACGAGCTGTCCATCGGCCTGAACACCATGCTGGACCGGCTCGAAGGCTCCATGGCCTCCATCCGTCATGCGGGTGATGCTATTGCCCATGACCTGCGCTCGCCGCTGACCCGTATGCGGGCCAAGCTGGAGGTGGCGCTGATCGATGCCGAGGCGGGCCGGATTTCCGGCGTCGATGCACTGGAGCTGGCCTTGGGCGAGGCCGACAGCCTGCTCAAGACCTTCAACACGGTTCTGGCCATTGCCCGCCTTCAGGCCGGTGGTGCGCCCGATCCCAAGGTGTTCGATGCCGCCATTCTGGGCCGCGATATGGCCGAGCTTTATGAATATGCGGGCGAGGAAAAAGACATAGAATTCGCCTCTGAAATCCAGAGCGATCTGTTCGTCGAGGGCAATCATCCCTTCCTCGCTCAGGCTTTGGCCAACCTGATCGACAACGCCATCAAATACACACCGGCGGGCGGGGCGGTCATGTTCCGCGCCCGTCGCAAATCCAATGGCGAGATCGAATATTCGGTCACCGATAACGGCCCCGGTATTCCCGAGGAAGACCGTGAACGGGTGCTGCAACGCTTTGTGCGTCTGGACAGCAGCCGTACCGAGCCCGGCTCGGGTCTGGGCCTGTCGCTGGTGACGGCTGTGGCCGAGGCCCATTGCGGGCGGATCGAATTGGCCGAGGGGCCGGGCGCTTATGATGGACGCGGCCCCGGTCTTCGTGTTGCACTGGTCCTGCCGCCTGCCGAGGCACCCGATCAAACCGCCTGACGAAACAGTATGACCCTAGACACCCAGTCCCTGATCGCCCGTATCAGCCCGTGCGGCCCTGTCAGCGATCCGGACGCGGCGGAACGCTTGTATGAACAGTTGTTCGAGGCGGCGCGCGAGCAGGACTGGCAGGATGATCTGGAAGCGGCATGGCCATCACTGGCTCCCGTGTTTGCAGCCTCGTCCTATCTGGGCGGGATCGCCCGACGCTGGCCACAGATGCTGCATGCCATTCTGCTGGCCGATCCTGACCAGCGTCTGGAAGGCCTGATCGCTGAAACCCTGACGCTGGAAGGCGGGCCGGAGGACACCAAGTCCCCTTTGCGCCTATTCAAGGCCGAACTGCATCTGATGACGGCGTTAGCCGATCTGGGCGGGGCCTGGTCGCTGGATCAGGTCACCTCGGCCATTGCTCGTTTTGCCGATGCGGCGGCGCAGACGGCCTTGCGTTCAGCAGCCTCAGACTGGCGCAGACGCGGCAAGCTGTTGTCGGACGCTGATGATCCGCGCGGCCCTGTGCCCGGCCTGTTTGTGCTGGCCATGGGCAAGGGCGGTGCGTTTGAACTGAACTATTCGTCCGATATCGATCTCAGCCTGTTTTATGACCCCGATGTGCTGACGGCGGTACTGGATGACAGCGTGGAGGTGCAGAACTTCTGCAACCGCCTGGCACAGGGCATGGCGACCCTGCTGACCGAGCGGACGGGCGAGGGCTATGTGTTCCGCGTGGACCTGAGACTGCGTCCCGATCCGTCCTCGACACCGCCTGTGGTGTCGGCCCCGATGGCGCTGGCCTATTATGAGAGCGTCGGCCAGAACTGGGAGCGGGCCGCCTTTATCAAGGCCCGCGTCTGTGCCGGTGATATGGCGGCGGGCGAGGTGTTTCTGGACCATCTCCAACCCTTTATCTGGCGCCGTAGCCTCGATTATCAGGCCGTGCTGGATATCCAGTCGATCAAGAAACAGATCCATACCTATAAGACGGGCGAAGGGTTGGAGGCGGCGGGGGCTAATCTGAAACTGGGGCGCGGTGGTATCCGCGAGATCGAGTTCTTCGTCCAGACCCAGCAACTGATTCTTGGCGGGCGCAATCCGGCCCTGCGTAGCCCGCGCACTCTGGAAGCTCTGGCTGCTCTAACCGAGGCTGGCCACGTCACGCCCCAAACCTGCGAGCAGTTGAATGCCGCCTATCGCGTGCTGCGTGATCTGGAACACCGCGTGCAGATGCTGGAGGACGAACAGGCCCACGCCCTGCCGGTCGATGATGACCGACGCGCCAAGGTGGCAGCGCTATATGGTCAGGATGATCTGGCCGCGTTCGACCGCCATATCGGAGAGCTGCTGGTCAGTGTGAACCACATCTATGGCCAGTTGTTCGAGGGCGGAGAACAATTGTCCTCCGAATATGGCAGTCTGGTTTTCACCGGCGTTGAAAACGACCCCGGCACTCTGGAAACCCTGCGCCGTATGGGCTTTGTCGAGGCGTCCAGTGTCTCCGACACAATCCGCAGCTGGCACCATGGCCGTATTCAGGCCACGCGCACGGCAAGGGGGCGCGAACTGTTCACCCGTCTTGCCCCGCGCCTTCTGGAAGCCGCAGCCGCGACCGGCGCGCCCGATGTGGCCTTTACCCGTTTTGCGACCTTCTTTTCCGGCCTGAAAACTGGCGTGCAGGTGCAGGCCCTGTTCCTGAACCAACCGCGTCTGTTCGACATGGTGGTGGGGATCATGGCCTTTGCGCCCCGTCTTGCACGGGTACTGGGGCGTCAGCCACAGGCGTTGGACGGCGTACTGGATGCCCGCTTCCTAACCCCGCTAGGTGAAGATACGGGGGTGGCGACCGAGCTTGTCGAGGAAGCCGCCGCGGCCGAGGATTTTGAAAGCGCGATGAATGTGGTGCGCCGCCATCACCGCGAGCAGGCCTTCCGTATCGGGATGAATATTATCACAGGCCGTGTCTCGGCCTGTCAGGCGGGGTGGACCACCACATCGCTGGCCGATGCCTGTATTCAGGCCCTGTCGCGTGCGGCCCTGATCGAGGCGGCCCGCATGGGCGGTGCACTGGAAGGCGGCGAAGTGGCGGTGGTGGCTATGGGCAAGGCTGGATCACGCGAGATGTCGCTGGGGTCGGACCTTGACCTGATGACCATTTATAACGCGCCGGCGGATGCCATGAGCGCCCAAAAGGGCTGGAGCCCCGAAACCTTTTATGGCCGCTTTACCCAGAGACTGATTGCGGCCCTGTCGGCGCATACGGCCGAGGGCGGGCTCTATGAGGTGGATATGCGTCTGCGTCCGACCGGCTCCAAGGGACCGGTCTCGGTGCATCTGAACAGCATGGTCGACTATTATGCCCATGAAGCCCACACATGGGAGTTCATGGCCCTGACGCGAGCACGGGTGGTGTGGGCCACCAGCGAAGCCTTTGGTGAAAAGGTTCAGCAGACACTCGAAGGCGTGCTGCGCCGCCCGCGCCCCGGTGTCGATGTCGCCGCCGATGTCCGCAAGATGCGCGATCTGATGGAGCGCGAACGTCGCGCCAGAGGCTTCTGGGATTTGAAGCTCAGCGCGGGGGCACAGGTCGATGCCGAGTTTGTCGGCCAGTACCGCCAGTTGATGCAGGCGGCATCGGGCGGCCCCCTTACCCAGTCGACGCTGGAGGCCTTGAAAGATGATCCGGTCATGGCCCGCACATGGATGCTGCACCAGCATGTCGGGCAGGTAATGACCTGCGCTTTTGGCGAGCGGGTGGACCTTGATCTGGAACCGGCGGGCTTTCAGCAGAAACTGGCCGAGGTGGTCGGAGAGCCCGATTTTGCGACGCTGAAGGCAAGCTTGACCAATATCCGGCAACAGGCGCGGGCGCATCTGGATCAGGTTCTGCCGTCGCCGCTTGCGACCCCCGATGAGGGCAGAGCGACGGAAAACTGATTCGTGTGCGTTCAATCTCTCTGACAGGGACAACATCGGGCCTTCGCGGCCCATGGAGACCAAGAGAGATGAAACATCTGCTGAACAGTTTGGCCGTCGTGGCTGTCATGGCCGTGGCCACGCCCGTCATAGCCCAGCAAGCTGCCCCCGCAGCGGCGCGCGCTCCGCAGGCCAGAACGGCCGCCCCCATCAGCGAGGCCGATTTTGTCGCGCGCCGTATGCAGGGTTTGCGCGCTGCTGACGCCAATAATGATGGACAGGTGACGCCCGAGGAACGCCGTGCCCACCACGACAAGATGCGCGCCGAGCGGACCGAAGCCCGTTTTACACGCCTGGATAGCAATGCCGATGGCCAGATCAGCCGCGAGGAGTTTGCGGCAGGCCATACCCGTATGGAGCATATGCAACGCGGTGAAGGCGCACATCGCATGGGTGCCCCTGCTGGAAGGGATCGTGTTGCTGGCCATCGTGGCACAGGTCGCCAGCATATGGCGCGTATGAACATGAACGATCGCACGATTGATCTGGCCACGGCTGAACAAAAGGCCCGCGAAAGCTTTGCCACTCTGGATGCCAATCGCGACGGTCAGGTGACGCGCGAGGAACGACGTGCCGCGCACCAGGCGATGCGTGAGATGCGCCGCGGTGAACGCGCTGCTCGTCAGCCGTCGCCTTCGGCAACGGTTTCGGAGTAGGGTCGTGACGGGGAAGGCGGTTTTGCCGCCCGCCCAGCAGTTTAACCAAGTGCGAGGCTGGTTTGGCGACATCCGCCGATCCCGACGAGGAACTTTTGCGCCGTGTGGCCGTGGGCGATCCCGCGGCCATTCAGGCCATGGTGGCGCGCAAGCTGCCGCGTCTTCTGTCGCTGGCCACGCGCATGCTGGGCGATCCTGTAGAGGCCGAGGATGTGGCTCAGGAAGCCATGTTGCGCGTCTGGAAACAGGCTCCGAAATGGAAGCCGGGGCAGGCGCGGTTCGACACATGGCTACATCGGGTGGGCTTAAATCTGTGCTACGATCGCTTGCGACGCAAACGCGAGACGCCGGTCGATCACATCCCCGAAATGGTGGACGATTCACCGGCACCCGATCGGGGACTTCTGGCCGCCGAGACGGGAGCCAGGGTCCAGTCGGGTTTGTTGAAACTACCGGAACGACAACGCGAGGCTATCGTTCTGTGTCACTATCAGGAACTGGGCAATATCGAAGCGGCGCAACTGATGGGGGTCAGTGTAGAGGCGCTGGAAAGCCTGCTCTCGCGGGCGAGGCGCAGTTTGCGGCTGTCACTGGCGGATATGGCACCGGTAACCCGTAACGGGGGCATGAGACGATGATGACTGAAGCACGATTTATACATCTTCTGGATGCCTATGGGGCACGCTGGACCGGCTGGCCGCAGGACGAGGTAGCCGCCGCCCGAACGGCACTGGCCGGCAGCGCCAATCTGCAAGCGCTTTGGAATGAGGCTTCGGCTCTGGATGATTTTTTGTGCCTGCCCGCTGTAACCGCTAGCGCGGACCTGCGTGAGCGCGTCCTTGCCTCGGCTGTTGGCGCGGGCCTGCAGTCAAGTCGTCGCCCGCGTGGACTCTGGTCCGCATGGACCTTGTGGTCGGGGGCGGGTGTGATGGCAACAGCGGTGGCTGGTGCACTTCTGGGTGTGGGTCTGGCCCAACATCTGGCCGCGCCGATGCAGGCTGAAGCCGTCTTCTATCAGGCCAGTCTGCAAGGCACTGACGATACCGAGGTGCTGGGTCTGGAACTGGTATCTTTGGAGGTGCCTCGCTAATGGCTTCACGCAAGATCAAACTGGCATTGGTCGCATCGGTGGCGCTGAACGTGTTTTTGGTGGCTGGCGGTACAGCAGTCTGGATCACGGCGCGTGAAGCGCGCGAAGCCGAGCGTATGACCCGCACGACCCGTACAGACACGCTGATGGAAATGGTCAGCACGCGCTCGCCCGAAGTGGCTGCCGCGATGGAGGTCCGGCTTCGTGATGTGGCCATGGCCGCCCGCCCTGATTTTCAGGAAGCGCGTGCAGCCCGTCGTCAGGCTATTGCTATCACCGCATCGGATGATTTTGATCCCGTTGTCGTCGCGGGTCTTCTAGAACAATCACGCGCTTCGGAAATACGCGGTCGGGCACGCTTGGAATCCGGTGCCGTGGAAATCCTGAACGATCAGAAGCCCGAGGATCGTAAAGCACTGGCGCGCATATTGGCGCGTTATCGCCCGCACAGCCATTCCAAGGATGGCTCTTCGGAACACGGTAAAGCGCACTCGCATTAAGCGGCAGACGTCAGTGTATCGGCTGGGGTCTAAGCAGCGATTTCTGATGGATCGCCCGTTGTCTGTGCTGCCCTGACCGGCAGGTCGAACCACACTGTTGTGCCGCTTCCCAGTTCGCTTTCGATCACCATGTTGGCCCCGTGCATTTCGATCAGGGATTTGGTCAGTGCCAGCCCCAGTCCGGTACCCTGGGTGGTCTTGGCATGCTGGTTTTCGACCTGCACAAAGGGCTGGGCCAGACGTTTGATATCGTCGGCGGCAATGCCGATACCGGTATCCTTGACGGCGACACGAACATAGCCCGGACGTTCGATCAGCGGCATTAGCGCCAGTGTCACACGGCCAGCACGTGGTGTGAACTTGATGGCGTTGGACACAAGGTTCAGCAAGACCTGTTTCATGCCCCGCATATCGACCTCGGCCTCGATCATACCGGACGAATCCAGCGCGAGGGCCAGACCGGCCTCTTCGGCGCGCCCGCGCATCAAGCGTACCACCTCGCGCCCCAACGCCGCCAGATCGGTCCGTTCGTAATAAAGGTTGAGCTTACCAGCCTCGATCTTGGCCATGTCGAGAATGTCATTGATCAGGCTGAGCAGATGCTTGCCGGAATTATGGATGTCCAGCGCATAGCCCTTGTAGCGACGATCCCCCAACGGGCCGAACATCTCGCCCGCCATGATTTCGGAAAAGCCGTTAATGGCATTCAGTGGCGTGCGCAGTTCGTGGCTCATATTGGCCAGAAACTCCGACTTGGACTGGCTGGCAGCCTCGGCGCGGGTCATGGCCGCTTCGTATTCGGTGGCCAGTGTTGCCAGACGCGAACGACTGGCTTCCAGTTCGTTGACGGTGCGCTGTAACTCTTCGGCGGCACGGCGGCGGTCATGTTCCTGTTGGCGGATCAGGGTGACATCCGCGGCGATCACCACGGTACCGCCATCGCCTGTATAGCGTTCGGTCATCTGGAGCCAACGCCCGTCATTCAGGGCCACTTCGCGCACCCCTGCACGGCGCGTCTCCAGACGGTGTTCGGTGCGGATCGCCTGTGCCGCGATACGGTTCAGGTCGTTCTTGAGCGCCCCGCGATAAAGAGCGTCTGCCGGAAAATCGAAGGCATCCTGAAATGCCTGGTTCCACATCACCAGATGGCCCTGTCTGTCGAACAGTACAAAAGCGTCCGATACGCTCTGGATACCGTCGACCAGACGATCCTCGGCGGCTTTGGCGCGGGCCTTGGCGCGGCGGGCTTTGGTGATATCCAGGGCTATGCCCATGATGTGACGGTGGGCCGTTCCCGGTGCCTGTTTTCGCGCACGGCCGCGGGCATCAATCCAGCGCAGGCTGCCATCGTTCAGAGTTACCGGGAAAGCCAGCTCGAAATGCCCGGTTTCACGGGCATGGCTTTGGGCCGAGACAAAGCTGTCGCGAAAACGTGGGTGGATGCGTTGGACTAGGGCATCGGTGCTCAACAAGGTTCCAGCGGGCAAGTCCAACAAGGCGGCCATATAGTCGGACAGTTGCAACTGGCCCTTGTCGATATCCCAGTCCCAGACCCCGCACTGTGCCGCTTCGACCGCGATCCGAAAACGGCGCTCGGTATCGGCCCATTGGCGCGAGGTGCGATCCTGCCGGAAGGTTTGTAAGGCCAGAAACAGCAGCAGGGCCACACCCAGAGCCAGAGGTATAACCAACAGGCTGGCATCATCGCGCCAGCGATCCAGCAAGGATCGGGCCGGACGGTCGGCCACGACCGCCAGTCCGCTGTCCCCGACCTTGAAGGCGGTGGTGACACGTTCTGTGCCTTGAGGGTCCGGCAGGATCACCCCTGTCGGTGAGTTGAACAGTTCAGGGGGCAACTGAGCGACGGGGCGCAAGTCAAGACGCACATCCCGACCTGTTGAAACGGGCGCGATCGCCGCAATGGACGTATTGAGTTGCTTGCCGTCGGCAAGAGTGCGGCCAAGGCTCAGATTATCATCGGCAAGACTGGCCCCTTGTGTCGCTTTGTGTCCCGCAGCAGTTTTGCGTCCCACAGCCACCAGAGGTGTGCCCTGTGCCGTTGACAGCAGTATGCCGCTATGCGGCAAGCTGGCGACAGCGGTTTCCAGCGATTGTAACGGCTGACCGGGAGCGCTCGCCAAATGGGTTTCGGCCAGATTTAACAGGCGATCCAGATCGGCCAATTGTTGCGCGATGGTCTGGGCATAAAGTCTGGCATCCAGCACCAGCGCATCATGGTTAAGGCCATCCAGTTCGCGTTCCGGTCTCGACTGGTCCCGTGCAACCAGCAACAGAGCCATCGACAGGATTAGCAGGGCCGACAGAAACAGGGCGCGTTCATAGGGGCGTCCCCAAAGACCCGGATGGTCTGTGGTTCGCCTTCCGCGTCCATCGCTGCGGCGTTCTATCCCACGCACACCGAAGGCTCCTTAACCGTGTCCGACAAAGGAAACCTAGGCTGTTTTGCCAAGTCGTGTCGAGAGGGACCGGACGTGGCAGATAGGGGACTTTAGGCGATCGGCTCGCCGGTGTTGGCGACGGGGGTAATTTCGGCTTTTTCGGCAGATACCGCTTTGCGCGGAGGCAGGGGTTGGCTCTGGATACGGCGCAGAACAGCCTTGGCCGCTTCGGCCAGACGGCGCGTCTCGGGCGGAGCGTCCTGCGGCGCTTCGTCCACACTTTCAACCAACTGGTTCAGGATGTTCAGCATTTGCGGGGCGCTGGCAATAATGCGGGCCTGTTGTTCGATTTTTTCGGGCAGGCGGTCATATTCGGCACCGGGGACGCGCCATCCGCCCCAGTCGGCATCATCCGTAACCACCACAGGATAGCTGCCGGGGAAGGGGTGGTGCGCGCAGTCGTTCTGGTCCTGCCACTTGTTGCGCGCCCGCAGCACGCGCCAAGTGCCCAGATTGCTGCTCAGCGCCTCGCTTTCGGGCGATTGTAGTTCATGGCTTTGGAATTCGCGTCCCAGACCCACTTCATATGTGACACGCACAGGCTCGTCGAAACCCTTGGCCCAGACCGGAATCACCTTCTCGACCTCGGCCCATAGACCGACGCTTTCGACCCAGACCTTTTGACCTTTTTGGAATTGTGCGCGTGCCATTAAGCCTACCCCGTACCTCTGGTCGGTAACCTTAGCCGATAGCGGTTATCGACCTCTTGGGAGAGATGGTTACCGAGCCTCAACGGGGTTGGCTATGAATAACGTCGCAATTCAATATTTTATGGCTGGGATATGCTTTCCAGCGCCTCACCGGCATAGCGTTCCTTAACCTTTACGGACAGGTCGCCCAGGGACACGACACCCACCAGTCGAGAATGCTTGTCGATGACGGGCAAGCGGCGGATGCGGGCACGACTCATCAGGTCCAGCGCGGTTTTCAGTTCATCGGTGTCCAGAACCGTGATGGCATCGCGTGACAGGAACTCCGAAACCGGTTGTTCTGGACTGGCCCCGCGTGCCACGGCCCGCACGGTGATATCGCGGTCGGTAATCGTGCCGATCAGGCGCTCGCCCTCAACAACGGGCATGAAACCGAAATCGCCATCGGCCATGCGGCTGGCGACATGCTGAAGGCTGTCTTCGGGGCGGGCGATATGGATATCGCTGCTCATAAGATCGCGGATTTTCATGGTGGCTCCTTGCGGGTTGACGACGGGGGATAGTTTCCAAAGGCGCGCAAAGGGTGTCAGGTTCCCCCGATGTCCTCTGCAAGGAGGGCCTCGATTTAAACAGGTGGTTGCCGAAGAGCTTTGCGGGAACGACAAAATAGGCTGTTCGTTTAGCGGATTGGGCAGGGCAGATCGCATTCGCGACGCTGCGGCTGTGTTTCAAGCGAGGGTGGCATGGCCGCAGAAACTGCCGGCATGGGTTTGGGGCATGTCGCTGCACTCTTGGGTGCAGGCGTGGTCGGGGTGGCGGTTTTCCGCAAGATCGGTCTGGGTTCGGTGCTGGGCTATCTGGTCGCGGGCCTTGCGCTTGGCCCGTTCGGGCTGGCTCTGGTCAAGGAACCGCAGACCATCCTGCATGTGGCCGAGTTCGGCGTGGTCATCTTCCTGTTCATCATTGGACTGGAGATGCGGCCCAGTCGTCTTTGGGCCATGAAGGGCGAGATATTCGGCCTTGGCACGGCGCAGGTCGGACTGTCGGGCCTGGCCCTGACCCTGATTGCCATGGCGGCGGGGGTGTCTGCGCCCGTGGCCTTTGTCGGGGCGATGGGTTTTGTCATGTCCTCGACCGCCGTCATCATGCAGATGCTGGAGGAACGCGGCCAACTGGGCAGCGAGGCCGGGCGGCGGGCGGTTTCGGTACTTTTGTTCGAAGACCTCGCCATCGTGCCGCTGCTGGCCATTGTTGCGGTTATGGGCGCGCAGATGGCCCCTGTTGCCGACACAGGAACGGGCGAGCCTCTGTGGCAGGTTATCGTCTTTGCGGTTGCGGCCGTGGCAGGCGTGCTTGCCTTCGGGCGCTATCTGATCAATCCGGTGTTCGGCTTTCTGGCCCGTAATGGTGGCCGCGAGGTGATGACCGCCTCGGCTCTGCTGGTGGTGGCCGGTACGGCGTGGCTGCTGGATTCTGTCGGGCTGTCGATGGCCATGGGGGCCTTCCTTGCGGGCGTGCTGTTGTCGGATTCTACCTTCCGCCATCAGTTAGAGGCCGATGTAGAGCCATTCCGCGCCATCCTTTTGGGCCTGTTCTTCCTGTCAGTCGGCATGGCGCTGGACCTGTCGGTGGTAGCCAATGACTGGAAGGTGGTGTTGGCAGGTCTGGCCGCCTTCATGCTTGCCAAGGCGCTGGTGATCTATGTCGTGGCCCGCGTGTTTAAGGCGTCCAACCGCGAGGCGATCGAGCGGGCGGCCCTGTTCGCGCAAGGGGGCGAGTTCGCCTTTGTCCTCTATAGCGCGGCGGCCACAGCCGGTGTGATTGGCGCACAGGCCAGTGCAGCCTTGACGGCCATTGTCATCCTTTCGATGGCGTTGACGCCGCTGACGACACTGGCCCTGTCGCGTCTGATGCCGCCGGAAAAAGAACGCGGCATTGAGGATGTCGATGACGTGGATGCGGCCAGTGAGCTGGAAGGGCGCGTGCTGATTATCGGCTTTGGCCGTTTCTCGCAGGTAGTGTCACAGCCGCTTCTGGCACGCGGTGTGGATGTCAGCATCATCGAAAAAGACATCGACATGATTCAGGCCGCCGCCACCTTCGGCTTCAAGGTTTATTATGGCGACGGAACGCGTCTGGACACCTTGCGCGCTTCGGGTGTGACCAAGGCCGAGGCGGTGTTGGTCTGCATCGATGACCCGCAAGCGACCGACCATATCGTGCAGTTGCTCAAGCACGAATTCCCCAATGTCAAAGTCTATGCGCGGGCTTTTGATCGCGGGGCGTCGATACGGCTTATTCAGTCGGGCGTTGATTTTGAAATCCGCGAGACGTTTGAATCGGCTCTGGCTTTCGGGGCGCAGGTGCTGCGTGAACTGGATGTGCCGGATGTCGAGATCGAAGAAACCATAGCCGAGGTACGTCATCGCGACCGCGAACGCCTGACCTTGCAACTGGCGGGCGGCCTGACGGCGGGGCGTTCTTTGATGCGCGGGAACATGACAACACCCACACCTGCGCCGTATATCAAACCGGAGAAGGAAGGACGCGTCATCACGACCGGCGACGCGCCGCCCGCACCGGAGAGCCTCTAATCCATGCCCAGTGTTGATCTGGCCAAACGTGCCTATGACCATAGTTGGCGACTGGACCCGATTGTCCGCAGCTTGCTGGATACGGACTTCTACAAGTTGTTGATGCTGCAACTGATCTGGCGTCGCTTCGGCGATGTGCCGGTGACGTTCAGCGTCATCAACCGCTCGACCTCGGTGAAGCTGGCGGTGGAAATCGACGAGGCCGAACTGCGGGCGCAACTGGATCATGCGCGCACCTTGCGGTTCACCAATCGCGAACTGATCTGGCTGGGCGGCAATACGTTTTACGGTGTGAAGCAGATCTTCACGCCCGATTTTCTGGCCTGGCTTTCGACCTATCAACTGCCCGAATACGAACTTGCGAGAACCGAAGATGGCCAGTATCGCCTGACCTTTAGCGGGTCATGGGCCGATGTGACCTTGTGGGAAATCCCCGCCCTGTCGATCATCAACGAGCTTCGGGCGCGCGGCGCGCTGGCCCGTCTGGGACGGTTCGAGCTGGATATTCTCTATTCGCGCGCCAAGACCAAGCTGTGGGAAAAGATCGAGCGCCTTCGTAAGCTGGAAAACCTGTCGATCTCGGATTTCGGCACCCGCCGCCGTCACGGTTTCCTGTGGCAGGGCTGGTGCGTCGAGGCGATGAAGGCGGGGCTGGGTGATGCCTTTATCGGCACCTCCAATGTGCTTTTGGCCATGAATAACGACATGGAGGCCATCGGCACCAATGGCCACGAACTGCCGATGGTGGTGGCGGCGCTGGCGGGCGATGACGATAATGCGCTTCGCGATGCGCCCTATCGGGTGCTGGAAGAATGGCGTCAGACCTATCACGGCAATCTGCTGGTGGTGCTGCCCGATGCGTTCGGCACAGAGGCGTTTCTGGCCGACGCGCCAACATGGCTGGCCGACTGGAAGGGCTTCCGCCCCGACAGCGCCCCGCCCATTGAGGGCGGCGAGATCATTATGGACTGGTGGAAGTCCAAGGGCGTGGACCCCAAGGACAAGTTGCTGGTTCTGGCCGATGGTCTGGATGTCGATACGATTGAAACCGCCCATGCCCATTTCAAAGGCCGTGTGCGGACCAGCTTTGGCTGGGGCACCAATCTGACCAACGACTTCCGAGACTGTGCGCCGGTTGAAACGCCGGAACTGTCGCCGATTTCGCTGGTGTGCAAAGTCACGCAGGCGGCGGGGCGACCGGTGGTCAAGCTGTCGGACAACCGCGCCAAGGCCACCGGCGATGCCGCCGAGATCGAACGCTATCAGCGTGTGTTTGGCGAGGCCGGTCGCGACCGTCGCGAGGTTCGGGTCTAGGCATGACCTAGCGCGGGTTTTCGGAACGGCTTGGAGGGGCAGGCATTGATAGTCTGCATATCCATTTCAACCGGAGCCCGCTCATGACTGCCATCAAGGTCGGCATTATTATCGGCAGCCTCGCCAAGGCGTCTATCAACCGCAAACTGGCCGGTGCGCTTGAAAAGCTTGCGCCCGAGGGCATGAGCTTCAGCGAAATCACGATCGGTGATTTGCCGCTTTATTCTTATGATTACGATTCAGACTATCCCGCCGAAGGCCGCGCTTTGAAGGCGGAGATCGAAGCGGCCGATGCTATTTTGATCGTTACGCCGGAATATAACCGCTCAATACCCGGCGGTCTGAAAAATGCTCTCGACTGGGCCAGTCGCCCTTGGGGTACCAACAGCTTTAATGGCAAGCCTGTGGCGGTGATCGGTACCTCGCCGGGGGCGATCGGTACCGCCGTGGCACAGGCGGCACTTCGTCCGGTTCTGGGATTCTTGAACACGATCCAGATGAACCAGATCGAGGCCTATATTCAGTTCAAACCGGATATGATTGACGGGCAGGGTGCATTCACAAACCCTGAAACGGCTAAGTTTCTGAGTGGTTTTCTGGAAAGCTTCCAGAGTTTTGTAGCGAACCACAAGGCCTGAGCCGAGTTCCGGGCGGTATAAAAAGGGCGCATCCTTTGCGGGATGCGCCCTTTAATGTTTCAGCCTTTTACCGACCTAGTCGCGGGCCAGACCCAGACTGCGGTTCAGCCACAGGGCCAATAGCGTTATCAGCGCACCCGACAGCAGGTAGAGGCCACCGGCTGCCGCGCCAAAGCTTGCCGACAGCCACAAGGCGGCCAGCGGCGCAAAGCCCGCACCGAACAGCCAGGCCAGATCGGAGGTCAGGGCCGAGGCGGTATAACGGTTGCGGGCGCTGAAGCCCGAGGCAATGACGCCCGATGCCTGACCGAAAGCCAGACCCAGCAGGATAAAGCCGACAATCATATAGGTCAGCTCACCGGCCACACCGCCGTCCAGAAGTTGCGGCGCAAAGCCCGAAAAGACAGCGATTGCCGCGACCGAGGCACCAAGCAGTTTACGGCGGCCGTAACGGTCGGCCAGCCAGCCCGAGAGCAGGATCGCCACAACACCGAAACATGCACCCAGCAGTTCGATCATCAGGAAGCGTGCGGGGCTTTCATCGGTGTACAGATAGACCCATGACAACGGATAGACCGTGACCATGTGGAACATGGCAAAGGCTGCCAGCGGTGCGAACGTACCGACAAGAATGCCTGCGCCGTCTTCCTTGATGGTCGCGCCAATGGTGGTCGGCTTCAGTTCCGAAGAATGGAAGGCCGACTGGAAGGTCGGGGTCACAACGATGCGAAGACGGGCGAACAGGGCCACTACGTTGATGGCGAAGGCCACGAAGAACGGATAGCGCCAGCCCCAGGCGTAAAAGTCTTGCGGGGCCAGCTTGGCGACCAGATAGCCGAACAGGGCCGAAGCCACGATGAGGCCCAGCGGGGCACCCAGCTGCGGCACCATGGCGTACCAGCCTTTTTTGTCGGCCGGTGCCGATATGGCCAGCAGAGACGGCATGCCATCCCAAGTGCCGCCAAGGGCGATACCCTGACCGATGCGCAGAACGATGAGCATGACAGCGGCCCAGTGACCGGCTGTTTCATAGCTGGGCAGGAAGCCAAGGCAGACCGTCGATGCGCCCAGCAGTAACAGAGCAATAGTCAGTTTGGTGCCGCGACCGAATTTGCGGTCGATTGCAATAAACAAGGCTGAACCGAGCGGGCGCGCCAGAAAGGCGACGGCGAACACGGCAAAGGACAGCAGGGTGCCGCCCAGCGGACCGGCATACGGAAAGATCAGGGCCGGAAAAACGACGACCGAGGCGATAGCATAGACAAAGAAGTCGAAAAATTCGGAAGTTCGACCCAAAATTACGCCGACTGCAATTTCGCCTGCGTCGATTTTGCCATGCCGCGCGTTGATCTGGCTGGCGTCCCTTTCAAGGGACTCGGAAGAAGGCGCGCCCGAAGCGTTCATGACAAATGCCGTTCTCTGAGACCGGGCGTCTAAGCGCCCATACTGTTAGAATGAATGAACCGCTCCTTTGCTCCGACAAAAGGAATGAGGGGATAGGGCGGATTGTCCAATGTCGCGCATTAGGCAGCGGAGCTACGGGGCGGGTGCAATGACCGAAACTGTGCCCGATCACCCCGTTAGTCTGGCCCGGCGCGTGATAAGATCACGTCGCCTGAGGCCGCTCGCCCTCGCGCCAATCATGGCGGCCCTCGCTGGCTGTGAAGCCACCGTGTTGGCCCCTGCCGGTGACATCGCTATCCAGCAACGTGACCTTCTGGTCTTCTCGGTGCTGTTGATGCTGATCGTCATTGTGCCTGTTATGGTGCTGACCGTCTGGTTCGCGTGGAAATACCGCGCCTCGAACAAGGCCGTTGAGAAAGAACATGATCCGGACTGGGATCACTCGACCCACCTTGAACTGGTGATCTGGGCGGTACCGCTGCTGATCATCATCTGTCTGGGCGCTGTGACCTGGACCGGCACCCACCTGCTGGATCCCTATCGTCCGCTTGACCGGATCGACGAGAATCAAGCTGTCACCGAAGACCACAAGGTCCTTCAGGTTGAAGTGGTGGCGATGGACTGGAAATGGCTGTTCATCTATCCAGAATACGGCATTGCCACGGTTAATGAACTGGCGGCTCCGGTAGACCGTCCGGTGCGTTTCCACATTACGTCCACCGGTGTGATGAACTCGTTCTATGTGCCGGCCATGGCGGGCCAGATCTATGCCATGCCGGGCATGGAAACCAAGTTGCACGCGGTTATCAACCGTCCGGGCGAGTATGTCGGCTTCTCGGCCAACTATTCGGGCGACGGCTTCTCGAACATGCGTTTTGCCGCTCATGGTCTGGACCAGAAGGGCTTTGACGCCTGGGTGGCCAAGGTCCGTGCTGGTGGCCAGACCCTGGATCGCGAAACCTATCTGGAACTGGAAAAACCGTCAGAGAAGGTGCCGGTCACCTATTACAGCCAGGTCGATGCCATGCTGTTCGATGCGGTGGTAAATATGTGCGTCACCCCGGGCAAGATGTGCATGGGCGAAATGATGGACATCGACCGCAAGGGCGGTCTGGGTGTTGCTGCCGTCAATAACACCTGGCCACTGGTCTATGACAAGCACGCCCGTCGTGGCGCAGCTGTTCTGGGTGGCACCGGCGAAAGCTATGTGATGCAGGTCTGCACCCCACAAGAAGCCGAACGTGCTGCTATCGAGGCCAATCTGCGCCGTCAACAGAATGCCCGTTCGCTGGAGCGTGCCGATCCGTTCAACCGTCTGACCGGTGCGGCGCTTGTCGCTCCGGGCAAGGTTCCCGAAGCGGTGGCCGTCAATGCCGCCCAGTTCGGCCCGCAAACCCTTCCTGCCGTGGCAGCGTCCCAGACGCCCGCCTCGCAATCCTGAGTCCTGTCATGGCTTCTGAAGCAATCGTAGAAACTACGCCCTTGCTGGGGCGTCTGAGCTGGGCAGCCATCCCTGCCGATCCGATCGTCCACGTCACATTTGCCGTGGTCGTTCTGGGCGGTCTGGGCGTGCTGGCCCTGCTGACCAAATACAAACTGTGGGGCTATCTCTGGAAAGAGTGGTTCACCACCGTCGATCACAAGAAGATCGGCATTATGTACATGATCCTTGGCTTGGTCATGTTCCTGCGCGGCTTTGCCGATGCCGTGATGATGCGTCTGCAACAGGCCATGGCCTTCGGCGGTTCCGAGGGCTATCTGAACGCTCACCACTATGACCAGATCTTCACCGCCCACGGCGTGATCATGATCTTCTTCGTGGCCATGCCGATGATTACGGGCCTGATGAACTATCTGGTTCCGCTGCAGATCGGCGCGCGTGACGTCTCCTTCCCGTTCCTGAACAATTTCTCGTTCTGGATGACCACGGTGGGTGCGATCATGGTCATGGCCTCGCTGTTTGTGGGCGAGTTTGCCCGCACCGGCTGGCTGGCCTATCCGCCGCTCTCGGGGCTGGGTTATAGCCCTGGCGTCGGCATGGACTATTATATCTGGTCGCTACAGATCGCCGGTGTCGGCACCACCTTGTCGGGGATCAACCTGATCGCCACCATCGTGAAGATGCGCGCGCCGGGCATGGGCATGATGAAGGTGCCGGTGTTTACCTGGACCTCGCTGTGCGCCAACGTCCTGATCGTGGCCTCCTTCCCGATCCTGACCGCGACGCTGGCCCTGCTGTCGGCTGACCGTTACATCGGCACCAACTTCTTCACGAATGACTTCGGCGGTAACCCGATGATGTACGTGAACCTGATCTGGATCTGGGGCCACCCCGAGGTCTACATCCTGATCCTGCCGCTGTTCGGTGTCTTCTCGGAAGTCGCCTCGACCTTCTCCAGCAAGCGCCTGTTCGGCTATACGTCGATGGTTTACGCCACCGTCTGTATCACTGTGCTGTCCTACCTGGTGTGGCTGCACCACTTCTTCACCATGGGCTCGGGTGCGTCGGTGAACTCGTTCTTCGGCATCACCACCATGATTATCTCGATCCCGACAGGGGCCAAGATATTCAACTGGCTGTTCACCATGTATCGCGGCCGTATCCGTTTCGAGCTGCCGATGATGTGGTTGATCGCCTTCATGCTGACCTTTGTGATCGGCGGTATGACAGGTGTGATGCTGGCCGTTCCGCCGGCGGACTTTGTGCTGCACAACTCGCTGTTCCTGATTGCCCACTTCCACAACGTCATCATCGGTGGCGTGCTGTTCGGCCTGTTCGCCGCCATCAACTACTGGTGGCCCAAGGCTTTCGGCTTCAAGCTGGAGAAGAAGTGGGGTCTGGTCAGCTTCTGGTGCTGGGTTGTCGGCTTCTGGGTCGCCTTTGCCCCGCTCTATGTGCTGGGCTTCATGGGCGTGACCCGTCGTATGCGCGTCTTTGACGATCCGGCCTACCATATCTGGTTCATCATTGCCGCTGTCGGCGTGTGCATCATTGCCGTGGGCATCTTGGCTATGTTGATCCAGTTCGCTGTCTCGATCATCAACCGCGACAAGCTGCGTGATGTGACGGGTGACCCGTGGGATGGCCGTACGCTGGAATGGGCGACCTCGTCGCCGCCGCCAGCCTACAACTTCGCCAAGACTCCGATCATCCACGATACGGATTCCTGGGCCGACATGAAGAAGCGTGGCTATGTGCGTCCGACCAAGGGCTTCGAAGCCATCCACATGCCGTCCAATACGGGTGCGGGCCTGATCATTTCGGTTCTGGCCGGTATCTGCGGTATGGCGCTGATCTGGTACATCTGGTGGTTGGCTGCGGCCAGCTTCCTAGCCGTGATTGCCGTGTCGATCGCCCATACGTTCAACTACCGCCGTGACTATTATATTCCGGTGGAAGAGGTCGTGGCGACCGAGGATGCTCGTACCCACGCCCTTGCCCAACTGAAAGCGGAGGGCTGATCCGATGAGCGCTGCTCAAGCTCCCATCAACCCCGACTATGTGGATGCACAGGGTAACCCCCTGTGGCATCCGGTCCACGAACCGCACCTTCCGGAAGGCCACAGCACCTCGCTGGGCTTCTGGATGTATCTGATGAGCGACTGCCTCATTTTTGCGATCCTGTTTGCGGTCTATGCCGTGCTGGGTGGCAACTATGCGGCAGGCCCCGCGCCCAAGGATCTGTTCGATCTGAACCTGATCGCTGTGAACACGGCCATGCTGCTGTTCTCGTCGATCACCTATGGCTTTGCGATGCTGGCCATGATGAAGGGCAAGGTCACGCAGACCCTGTCCTGGCTGGGTGTGACCGGACTGTTCGGTCTGGCCTTCCTCGGTATCGAGCTCTACGAGTTCGCGCACCTGATCCATCTGGGGGCCACGCCGCAACGTAGTGGCTTCTTGTCGGCCTTCTTCTTCCTGGTCGGCACCCACGGTCTTCACGTGACCTTCGGTATCATCTGGCTGGTGACGCTGATGGTGCAGGTGAAGATGAAGGGGCTGATCCCGGCCAACCGCCGACGCCTGATGTGTCTGTCGATGTTCTGGCACTTCCTTGACGTGATCTGGATCGGCGTCTTCACCTTTGTCTATCTGATGGGGATGCTGCGATGAGCGGACACGACACCCACGACGCCCACCTCGACGAGCACCATGATGACAGCGGTTATCATGGTTCCTATCGGGACTATCTGATCGGCTTCATCGCCTCGGTTGTGCTGACGGCTATTCCGTTTGCACTGGTGATGACGGGCGTTCTGCCGGTTCAGGCCACGGCCATCATCATTGTGGCCTTTGCGGCCATCCAGATGGTGGTTCACATGGTCTATTTCCTGCACATGAACTCCAAATCGGAAGGCGGCTGGAACATGCTGGCCCTGATCTTCACCTTGATTATCGTGGTGATCGCAGTGGCCGGTTCGATCTGGGTCATGTGGCATCTGAACACCAATATGATGCCGGTCCACACCATGCAGGGCATGGGCTGAGGATCATGACATGACGGAAGGGCACAACACCCGATCCGCGCACGAAAAAGGCGGCCTCCCGAAAGGGGGCCGCCTTTGGCGCATCATGGTGGTGACAGTCTTCATGTTCCTGTTTGCCGGTTTCATGGGGCTGGGCATCTGGCAGGTACAAAGACTGGCGTGGAAGACGGCGCTGATCCAGCGCGTGGATACCCGCATCCATGCTGCGCCTATTGATGCACCGGCCCCCGATGTCGTCATTACCCGCGATAATCACGAATATCTGCGTGTAAAGGCCTCGGGTCGTTTCCGTCACGATCTGGAAACACCGGTCAAGGCGGTCAGCGATCTGGGCCCCGGCTGGTGGATCATGACACCGCTGGAAACGGATCGCGGTTTCACAGTTCTGGTTAATCGCGGCTTTGTGCCTTCGGAAATGAAGACACCCGACACCCGCCCGCCCGCGCCCGAACAGGCCAATGTGACGGGTCTGTTGCGTCTTGACGAAGGCCATAGCGGCTTCATGCGTGATAATGATCCGGCGGCGAACAACTGGTATGCCCGCGAGGTCAAAGCCATTCTGGATGCCCGCGGTGTGACGGGCAAAACCGCCTCCTATTTCATCGATGCCCAGCCGGACGTGAACAGCGCGCCCGATGCCTTCCCGCGGGCGGGCCTGACCGTGGTGCGGTTTGCCAACAGCCATCTGGTCTATGCCCTGACATGGTTTGGTCTTGCAGCGGGTAGCCTGTTTGGCATGGTGCTGGTCATGCGCGAGCGTCGCCGCGCAAAGCATGACTTTTAAGGACAGATCGACAGATGAAGACAGGGTCGCTGTTTGATCTGCTGACAGGGCAGGCGGACGAAAACGTTCTGGCCCCGGGAGCAGCGGGACGCCGCAACATGCTGTTGCTGATCCAGCTGCGCTGGCTGGCTGTGGTCGGACAGGTGCTGACCATTGCCATTGTCCACTGGGGCTTTGGCATTGCCTTGCCGCTGGGTTGGCTATTGCTGGCCCCATTGGCCATGGTGATCCTCAATCTGATCAGCCTGCCTCTGGTGGTGCGCCGCCGTGCGGTGACCGATGGCGAAATCTTCATCTCGCTTTGTAGCGATGCCGCCGCGCTGGCGTGGATGCTGTATTTCAGCGGTGGGGCCACCAATCCGTTTTCGGCCCTGTTCGTGATGCAGATCGTGCTGGCGGCGGTGCTGCTCAAGCGTCGCTATGTCTGGGCCTTTGTGCTGGGTACCAGTGCAGCCCTGGCCTTTCTGACCCTGTTCCATCGCCCTATGCCGTTGCCCGACGGGGCCGATGCCCGTCTTGGCCTTCTGGCGCAGGGCTCGCTGATTAATTTTGTGCTGATCGCGGTGCTGTTGGCCGCCTTTGCCAGCCGCACCATCCGCAATGTGCGGGCGCGCGATGCGTGGCTGGCCGAAACGCGCCAGCAGGCCGCCGAGCATGACCATATTGTGCGTATGGGGCTGCTGGCTTCGGGCGCGGCCCATGAACTGGGCACGCCTCTGGCCTCGCTCAGTGTTATTCTAGGTGACTGGAAACACGATAAGACCATCCGCGCCGATAGCGATCTTCTGGCCGATGTCGAGCAGATGCAGTCCGAGGTCGAGCGCTGTAAAACCATCGTCACCAATATCCTGATGTCGGCGGGTGCGGCCCGCGGCCAGTCGCCGGTCATTCGCCGTCTGTCCGATTTTTTGCATGAGGTCGTGGACGAATGGCGCGAACGGGTAGGCAATAGTGTCAGCCTGACCCTGAACGGCCCGTCGCCGCTGAACCCGTCCATCATTGCCGATCCGGCTCTGAAACAGGTGCTAAGCGCCCTGATGGACAATGCCGCCGAGGCCGGTGCCTCGGAGGTGGTGATGGATGCTGTGGCCGATCAGGAAGTGCTGATCCTGACCTGTACCGATAATGGCCCGGGCATGCCGGACGATATACTCAAACATCTGGGCCAGCCCTATCAGTCCACCAAGGGCAAGGCGGGCTCGGGTCTGGGCCTGTTCCTGTTGGTCAATGTGATGCGTACTCTGGGCGGCGAGGTGCAGGCCCAGAACCTGAAACAAGGCGGCACCCAGATCAGGTTGCGCTTGCCAAGAGAGGCTCTGGCCCCGAAATGACAGATATGGCCGAAGCTTCCCCCACGCTGCTGATCGTCGAGGATGACGAATCCTTTGCCCGTACCCTGCGCCGGTCGTTCGAGCGGCGGGGCTATCAGGTCATGTCGGCTCGCTCGCCCGAGGACATGACGCTGGTGCTGGAGCATCACCGTCCGCAATATGCTGTGGTGGATCTGAAGCTGGGCACTTCGTCGGGTCTGACCTGTGTGCAGACCTTGCATGCGTTTGATCCCGACATGATCATCGTGGTGCTGACCGGCTTTGCCAGCATTGCCACGGCGGTCGAGGCTATCAAGCTGGGCGCGCGCCACTATCTGGCCAAGCCTGCAGGTACCGATGAAATCGAGGCGGCCTTTAACAAGGGTGACGGTGATCCCGATGCCCAGATCACGGCGCGTCCTACCTCTATCAAGACGCTGGAGTGGGAACGTATTCACGAGACGCTGGCCGAGACTGATTTCAATATTTCCGAAGCCGCACGGCGCTTGGGCATGCACCGGCGCACTCTGGCCCGCAAACTGGAAAAACGCCGCGTCACCTGATCAGGCAACCATCGGTTGACAAAAGTTGCGGCCCATCCCAAGACCAAGGTCTCACCAGGGGGGTCCCGCAAGGGGCTGAGATTCTGCTGGGCCGTAAGGCAGTGCAGTGACCCTATGAACCTGATCCAGTTCACACTGGCGTAGGGACGGTGCGGTTGCCTTTGCGCGTCACCCTTGCGGGTGGAGTCTGTCCGGCCACCATTCCCCTTACCCGCGTGCTGGGTCTCCAACGCCTTCGGGCAAGGAGCCTGTCATGTCTGCTACTCCCAAACTCACTGTCACCACGGGTCCGCTTCCGGCATCCGAAAAGGTGTTCAAGGCGGGTATGATCCACCCGCATATCCGCGTGCCGATGCGTGAAATCTCGGTGCACCCGACGGCCAACGAACCGCCGGTCACCGTTTATGATGCTTCCGGTCCGTATACGGACCCGTCCATCGAAATCGCCATTGAGCGCGGCCTGCCGCGCCTGCGCGAAAGCTGGATTGAAGCGCGCGGCGATACCGAACTGTATGAAGGCCGCGAGGTTCAGCCCGCCGATAACGGCTTTGTTTCGCCGGAGAAGATGACGCCGGAATTTCCGGTCAAAAACAAACCGCGCCGCGCCACAGGCGGCAAGGCCGTCAGCCAGTTGGCCTATGCCCGCGCCGGTATCATCACGCCGGAAATGGAGTTTGTGGCGATCCGCGAAAACCTTGGCCGCCAACAGGCGCATGAGGCGCTGGTGCGCGATGGTGAAAGCTTTGGCGCTTCGGTGCCTGACTATGTGACGCCCGAGTTTGTGCGTGATGAAGTCGCCCGTGGCCGCGCCATTATTCCAGCCAATATCAACCACCCCGAGCTGGAACCGATGGCGATCGGCCGCAACTTCCTGGTCAAGATCAACGCCAATATCGGCAACTCGGCGGTCACCTCGACCATGGCCGAAGAGGTCGAAAAACTGGTCTGGTCCACCCGCTGGGGTGCCGACACGGTGATGGACCTGTCCACCGGTCGCAATATCCATAACATCCGTGAATGGATTATCCGCAATTCGGCCGTACCCATCGGCACGGTGCCGCTGTATCAGGCGCTGGAAAAGGTGAACGGCATTGCCGAGAACCTGACATGGGAAGTGTTCCGCGACACCCTGATCGAACAGGCCGAGCAGGGCGTGGACTATTTTACCATCCATGCGGGCGTGCGCCTTCAGCACATTCACCTGACCGCCAACCGCGTCACCGGCATTGTTTCGCGCGGTGGCTCCATCATGGCCAAGTGGTGCCTGCACCATCACCGCGAGAGCTTCCTCTATGAGCATTTCGAGGAAATCTGCGAGATCATGAAGGCCTATGATGTATCCTTCTCGCTGGGTGATGGCCTGCGCCCTGGCTCGATTGCCGATGCCAATGATGCGGCTCAATTTGCCGAATTGGAAACGCTGGGCGAGCTGACCCAGATCGCGTGGAAGCACGACTGTCAGGTGATGATCGAAGGGCCGGGCCATGTGCCCATGCACAAGATCAAAGAAAATATGGACAAGCAGTTGGAGGTCTGCGGCGAAGCCCCCTTCTATACGCTTGGCCCACTGACGACCGATATCGCACCGGGTTATGACCACATCACCTCGGGCATCGGCGCGGCCATGATCGGCTGGTTTGGCACGGCTATGCTTTGCTATGTCACACCCAAGGAACACCTTGGCTTGCCGGATCGTGACGATGTGAAAGTGGGGGTCATCACCTATAAGATCGCCGCCCACGCCGCCGACCTTGCCAAGGGCCATCCTGCGGCCAAGGTGCGTGACGATGCCCTGTCGCGGGCGCGCTTCGAGTTCCGCTGGGAAGACCAGTTCAACCTGTCGCTGGACCCTGAAACGGCGCGGTCCTATCACGACCAGACGCTGCCCAAGGAGGCGCACAAGGTGGCGCATTTCTGCTCGATGTGCGGGCCGAAATTCTGCTCGATGAAGATCAGCCACGATATCCGCGATGCCGCCAAGGCGAAGGAGGATGGCATGGCCGAAATGTCAGCCAAATACCGTGACGGAGGCGATCTCTACATGCCGGTAAAGGCCCCCGCCTAAGGGCCTACTAGGCTATGGCGACCCTGTCGCGTATAGGGTCGCCGTAACCTTTTGTTTTTGCCCGAGCCTGATGAAGCATCCCCGTCACAGACTGTCCGTTGCCCCGATGATGGACTGGACCGACCGACACTGCCGTGCGTTCCACCGCACCTTGTCGCGCCGGACATTGCTGTACACTGAGATGGTGACGGCTCCGGCTGTGCTGCATGGTGATCAGGACTATCTGCTGGGCTTTTCGGATGCGGAACACCCGATTTCGCTGCAACTGGGTGGCTCTGACCCGAAACAGTTGGCTGAGGCGGCCAAGGTGGGCGAGCAATACGGCTATGATGAAATCAATCTGAACGTCGGCTGTCCTTCGGACCGCGTGCAGTCGGGTCGTTTCGGTGCCTGTCTGATGAAGGAGCCGGAACTGGTGGCCGAATGTATGGCCGCCATCAAGGAAGCCGTCTCGGTACCCGCCACCGTCAAATGCCGCATCGGTGTGGATGACCAAGACCCATTTGAGAGTTTGTTTGCCACGGTCGATGCCTGTGCTGCTGTGGGCATTACCGACTTTACTGTCCATGCGCGCAAGGCGTGGTTGAAGGGACTTTCGCCCAAGGAAAACCGCGACATTCCTCCGCTGGACTATGATCTGGTCAAGCGGCTGAAAAAGGAACGCCCGCACCTGACCATCGGCATTAATGGCGGCATCGCCTCGCTGGAACAGGCGCTGGAACTGCTGCAGCCCTATGACGGTGTGGCGCTGGATGGCGTGATGATCGGCCGTGCCGCCTATCACGAGCCGTCGATGCTGGGTCAGGCCGACCGCCTGATCTATGAGGACGACACAACCGACACCGACATCTTCGACGCGCTGGAGGCCTATAAGCCTTACATCGCCTCGCAACTTGAGCGCGGAATCAATCTGGCGGGCATTACCCGCCATATGCTGGGGGCCATGCATGGCCGCCCCGGGGCGCGGGCCTTCCGGCGTATCCTGACGGTCGAGGGCGTCAAGGCCGGAGCCGGTATCGAGGTACTGGACCGTGCTATGGATGCCGTGCGCGAGGCCGAAGCCCGCCGTTTTCAGGGTGATGACGCGGCGTGAACGGCCTGCCGGTTTCCGAACTTGCCATGATGATGGCGGCCCTGATCGGAGCCGGAGCCATTGCCGGTTTGATTGGCGGTCTGTTCGGTGTGGGCGGGGGCACGGTTCTGGTGCCCGCTCTGTTCTATGCCTTTAGTGTTTTAGGTGTCGGCGGCGAGAGCAATCTGCACGTCGCCATCGGTACCAGTTTGCTGACGATTGTGGCAACCTCGCTGCGTTCGCTTTCCACCCACCGCAAACATGGCGCGGTAGACGAGGTGGTGCTGAAAACTTGGACGCCATGGGTGGCATTCGGCGCGCTCGTCGGGGCATTTATCGCCGGTGGATCGCCCATGTCGGCGCTATCGATCGTTTATGGTGTTTGTCTGGTCGGGATTGCGGCCCAGATGGGCTTGTTGCCCGCGACCTTTGTTCTGCGTCAAGATTTGCCGACAGGTTGGGGGCGTCGCCTGACAGCTTCGGTTATCGGTACACTCAGCGCCATGATGGGCATTGGTGGCGGTAGCTTTGGCGGTATGGTCATGACCCTGTGCAATCGCCCGATCCATCAGGCCGTGGCTACCTCTTCGGGCTTTGGGCTGGCCATCGGTGCGGTGGCGTCGCTGGGCTATATTGTCTTTGGGCTTGGCAAGACCGGCGTGCCGCCCTTGACCCTCGGATTTGTAAATATTCCGGCCGCCATCATCATGGGTTTGCTGACGGCATGGACGGCACCCTATGGCGCACGTCTGGCCCATCGCTTGGACCGCCGTATGCTGCGGCGGGCCTTTGCCATCTATCTGTTGGTGACGGCAATACTCGTGGTTGTAAAAGCATTGGCGTGAGCAAATTTGCGTAGAATTACGCAGAGCATAGCTAAGCTTTGTAAACGCTTCTCGGACTAAACACGCGCAATCAAAATTGTGCGTGTTGAGTGCCCTGTGCTTCAAAATCTGTCCGTTCCAAAAAAGTTATTCCTGTCCTTTGCGGCAATTATCGCTGCCTGCGGATCGGCAACCCTGTTAGTCCTATTCTCGGTGCTTGCGATCCAGCAGGAAGGTCAGCAGGTCGCTATGGCTGAGGATCTGGAAACCGCTGTCAGTAAGGTTCAGGTGGCGGTTCTCAATCAACAGCTGAACATGCGCGGCTATGCGTCTTCGCTGGACCCTGAGTTCAAACAAGGGTTTGAAAACCACCACAAAGCCTATCTTGCCGGTATGACCGATCTGGCTGCGGCAGACAGCAAGGGAATTTTTCTCAACGAGCAAAAGCGGCTGGCGCAGGCGGCCGAGGCTTTTACCCTTGAGGCCCGCGAGATGATGGCCGATGCTGAAAATCCGGCCCTACATGACAGTGTGGTCGCCAGCATGGCCGATAGAGGACGTATTGGTGCTGTGCGCGAGATTCGCGAAGGCATAACCCAGCGTCTGAAAGAGCTGAAATCCGACAGCATCGCGTCTCGTGAAAAGGCCTACCGCAATGTATTTGTGGTTCTGGTCGTCGGTGGTCTGATCGCATTCGCGATTGCGATTACGGCAGCTCTGTGGCTGGTAAATGCATTGTCCAAGCCGGTGGTGGATATGACCCGCGCCATGGGACGACTGGCTCAGGGTGATCTTAATGTCGTCGTTCCGGCTGTTGGTCGCCGTGACGAGATCGGCGCGATGGCCGAGGCCGTTGTGACCTTCCGCGAGCAGGGTATCGAGAACAAGCGTCTGGCCGAGGAGGCCGCCACTGCCCGCCGCTTGGCCGATGCAGAGCGCGAGCGTAACGAAGCCGAGAAAGCCAAGGCCGCCGCAGAGGATGCCGTGGCGATCGGAGCCTTGGCAGAGGGTCTGTCGGCACTGGCCAATGGTGATCTGACGCACCGGATTACTGCAGAGTTCAACGAACAGGCGCAGGGGCTGAAGGGCGACTTCAACCGCGCTGCCGACAAGCTGGAAGCGGCTGTTGCGGTGATTATGGACCGTGCCGCCGCCATTGGGGCTGCGGCCCAGCAGATCAGCGAAGCCTCGGACGACCTGTCGCGCCGTACCGAACAACAAGCCGCCTCGCTGGAAGAAACAGCCGCTGCCGTCGAGGAAATCACAGCCACCGTTGCCCGCTCGGCAGATGGGGCTCATGAGGCGGGCTCGATGGTGCGCCTGTCGCACGATCAGGCGACGGAGGGGCAGCAGGTGGTAAACCGTGCTGTGGCCGCCATGGACCAGATCGAGGCTTCGTCCAAGAAGATCGGTGACATCATCGGTGTGATCGATGAAATCGCGTTCCAGACCAACCTTTTGGCATTGAATGCCGGTGTAGAAGCTGCCCGCGCGGGTGATGCCGGTCGCGGCTTTGCTGTGGTGGCGTCCGAAGTGCGTGCGCTGGCCCAGCGTTCGGCCGATGCGGCCAAGGAAATCAAGACCCTGATCTCGGCGTCCGGCCAGCAGGTGGGACAGGGGGTTACTCTGGTCAACCAAACCGGTACAGCCTTGCAACGTATTGCCGACCAGATTGGTCGTCTGACCCATATTGCCGTTGAGATCGAGGCTTCATCCAAAGAGCAGGCCACGGGTCTGGCCGAGGTCAATATGGCCGTCAGCCAGATGGATCAGGTCACCCAGCAGAATGCCGCGATGGTTGAGGAATCGACCGCGGCCAGCCGTTCGCTGGCTCAGGATGCTGTCGAACTGGATCGCCTGATGCGCCAGTTTGAAATCAGTCGCCAGCGTATACAGGATATGGCTGCCGCAGCCTGATCCTCTGATGCGGACAATAAAAAAGCCCCCGTTTCACGACGGGGGCTTTCTTATGGGCGGTTTTGATCTCAGGCGGCTTGGCTGACCAATAGGGCGTCCAGTGCCGGAACCAGATCGGCGATAATATCGTCTTCATGCTCCAGCCCTACCGAGATACGGATGAGACCATCAGTGATACCGGCAGTCGCGCGGGCCTCTGGCGTCATGGCGGCATGGGTCATGGTGGCCGGATGGGCGATCAGGCTCTCGACCCCGCCCAGCGATTCAGCCAGCGTGAAAATCTCGACATTGTTGATGAGGGTGCAGACGGCATCGGTGCCGCCCACCACTTCAAAGCTGAGCATGGCTCCGAAACCGCGCTGCTGGCGGGCGGCCAGTTCATGCCCGCTATGGGATTTCAAGCCTGGATAGTGGACAGCGCTGACGGCGGGATGGGCTTCCAGAATGGTGGCCAGCTTGGTGGCTGTGGCCTGCTGGCGCTCGATACGGGCAAACAGGGTGCGAAGCCCGCGCAGGGTCTGATAGGCGTCGAACGGAGAGCCGGTAATGCCCAGACAATTGGCCCACCATGCCAGTTCCTGATGCACGTCCGCATCGGCGGAAATCACCGCACCGCCAACTACGTCCGAGTGGCCATTGATATATTTGGTGGTCGAATGGACGACGATGTCGGCCCCCAGTGCCAGCGGGTTTTGCAGGGCGGGCGACAGGAAGGTGTTGTCGGCCACCACCTTGGCCCCGACCGCATGAGCGCGGCGGCTGATATCGGCAATGTCGCTGACGCGCAAAAGCGGGTTGGAGGGCGTTTCCACCAGCACCAGCTTGGCTCCGTCGACGAGAGCAGCATCTAGTGCTGCACCGTCGTTCTGGTTGACGAAGGCGACGCGGAAATGACCCTTGCGGGCGCGGGCCGATAGCAGGCGGTGAGTGCCGCCATAACAGTCATGCGGCGCGATCAGCAGATCATCGGGCGACAGCAGGCTGAGCGGCAGATCCACTGCGGCCATACCGGTGGCGGTGATGACAGCGCCAGTGCCGCCTTCCAGTTCTGCAAGGGTTTCGGCCAGCACGTCGCGGGTCGGGTTGCCCGAGCGCGAATAGTCATACTGGCGCTTCTGATCGAAGCCCGCGAACGAATAGTTGGACGACAGATAAAGCGGCGGCATGACCGAGCCGTGAGCCGTGTCCGTATCGACGCCATGGCGGGCGGCGATGGTGCGGGGATCGGCAGAGCGGGCGTAGGTCATTGGTCAACGTCCTTCAGAACTGAGGTCAGGATTTCGCCCACGAACTTGTCTTCTTTCAGAAAGGCGTCGTGGCCATACAGAGAATCGGCGCGGACAAAGCGCCAGAGATTGGGCAGGCGGTCGGCCAGTTCGGCCATGTCCTCAATGGGGCACAGGCGGTCGCTGTTGAAACCGATCAGGGTAACAGGGGCGGTAATGGCTTCGGGTTCGACACGGTGGCGATCGATGGAATCGGACAGGGTCAGCCAGCGGTTCGGCGAGGTGCGGTCGCGATAGGCCTTGCCGCGTGACTTCAGATAGTCACAGACAGGATAGGCCTGACCGGCATGGCTGGGGGCCTCGCTGTCGAAACGGGAATCGAATTCTTCGGGAGTGCGATAGGTGGTCATGGCCAGTTCGCGCGCCAGACCGACGGCCTGATCGACACGTCCGGTTTCCACACCCAGTTGCAGAATGCGGCGCTGAATACCCCGCCACGCGGTGGCCAGAGGATGCGGGCGGTGGGCGGCGGAGACGACCACCAGTTGCTCGGCCCAGTCGGGATAGATTTCGCCAAAGGCCAAGGCGATCATGCCGCCATAGGAGCAACCGATAAAGGCGGCGACCTTGTTCACACCGAGGTGATCCAAGAGCAGGGCCAGAAGGCGGGCCTGATCCTGGGTGGTGATGGTCAAAGGGGCTTGGGGCTCTTTGACCTTGTCGCCGAATTCCGGTGCAAAATCAAAAGCCAGAACGCGATAGCGGGTCAGATCGATCGGGGCGCGCACACCCACGGCTCCTGACCACCAGCCCAGACCCTTGGTCTCGGTGCGGTGGACATAGCGGTCGGCGGAAATGCCGCCCGCCACCACAACCAGCGGGGCATTGGGCTTGCCATGCAGGCGGCCAACAACCTGTTTTTGGGTCAGCTTTCCGCCGAAATCGAGCTCGAAATCGTCTGGGATCGGAACATAGACATCGTGGGCTCCCTCGCGTTGCAACAGGGCCGACGGGCGGCGTGCGGATGCAGGACGACAGGAAGGGTCGGCGGCAGTTTCGTCGGTCTGGATCAGGGCCAAGGTCATGGGTCTCGTCACGCAATCAAAAGTTCCGGCTCATTCCCGAAACCCGTGCAGTGACAGACCTGTGGCGCGCCGCCTTATCGACGCTCCACCCATCTCTCGCGGTCCCTTTCGGAACCCCGCAGGAGTTGGCACCGTTTCGGGCGGAACCCGATGGTTGCCCCAGCGTCAAAGGGCCTAATCCCTCAGCTGGTCTTGATGAGTGAAACCAAACTGGTGTTTGCAAGAGCGCGGGTCAAGTGGAAAATTTCACCTCGTTTGAAAGTCGATTGGCGTATGTGCGACGTTTATGATCCTTCAAAGCGTCTTTTTGAAAAATTATTCGAACAGGGGGTTGACGCGGTGCAGCATCGTCGCTCACCCTAAGGCCAACTTGAACAAACCTTGGACGACCGCCGTGATGCAACGCATCGACAGCACTGAACTGATCCTCGTCGCCGCAACGGCGATGGGCTTCGGCGCGTCCATGACCACCATTATCACTACCGGTACCACCACCATGCCCATCAGGGCGGGGACAGGTTGACGCGCGCCAAGTCAGGCGAAAAGCACGAAACCCGATCACCCCGCCCGGTAACCCGAGGCGGGGTTTTTCATGTCCCGATCCATCCCGAACCCACACCACGCACTCCCCGACCACAGGAAAATCCCATGTCTGCCTCTCTCGCTCTCGTCGCTGAACACCAGAAACCTCAAGCCCAGTTCGATGCCGAAGTTGTGGTGTTGAAATTCGGTTCTTCGGTGCTGAAAAGCCCTGCCGATGCACCGGCTGTCGCAAGCGAAATCTACAGCCATGTGCGCCGTGGCCGTAAGGTCGTGGCAGTGGTGTCGGCCCTGGCGGGCGAGACGGACAAACTGCTATCGGAGGCCCGCCAACTGGGGCTGGATCACGACAACGAACTGCTGCCGGCCTATGTGGTGCTGGGCGAGGAGCGTGCCGCGGCTCTGGTGGCGATTGCCTGTGATCGCGTGGGGCTGGATGCTGTGGGTTTGTCGGTCCAGCAACTGGGAATTTCGGCCGAGGGTCCGTCACAACATGCGCGCCCTGTGTCCTTGAAAAACAACAAGTTGCGCGAAGCTCTGTCGCAACACGAAGTGGTTGTGGTGCCCGGCTTTGGTGCCGTGCGCGACTGTGGTCGTGTGGCGCTTCTGGGCCGTGGTGGTTCGGATCTGTCGGCTGTGGTTCTGGCGGCCGAACTGGGTCTGGACAAGGTACGTCTGGTGAAGGACGTGGATGGTCTTTACGACCGCGATCCGGCCTGCGCATCCGGCACGCCGCAGCGTTACCGTCGCGCCAGCTGGGAGACGGCGCGTCAGCTCGGCGGTGCTCTGGTCCAGCATGATGCCATCGATCTGGCCGAAAACCGCAATGTCTCGATCGAGGTGGCTGCTCTGGGCCGTGCCGAAGGTACGGTGGTGGGCCATCACAATGCCCCTCCTGGACCGGTCGGTGCCGAGGCTCCGCTGAAAGTGGTCGTTGCCGGTTGCGGTGTGGTGGGCGGTGGTCTGCTCAGCCGCCTTCTGTGGGATGACGGTTTCGAGGTGGTTGGCGTTCTGGTGCGTGATCCGTTCAAGCGCCGCGATGTCGATGCGCCGGCCGAACTGTTCAGCAACGATGTCGATGCGCTTTTGGCCAAGAAGCCCGATCTGGTGATCGAGGCCCTGTCCGAAGGCGAGGCCGGTCATGACCTGATCCGCCGCGCTCTGGCACAGGGTGTGGATGTCGTCAGCGCCAATAAACAGGCCGTTGCGCTTGATCCGGCAGGCCTGCAAAAACTGGCCAATGAAAACGGTGCGCGTGTTGCATGGTCGGCCTCGGTCGGTGGCGGCTCGCCCATGATCGAGACGCTGCGTGCGGCCCGTGCCGCAGGTCCGGTGGCCGGTTTCGAGGCTGTTCTGAACGGCACGGTCAACTTCATGCTGCAACGTCTGGGCGAGGGTGCGGACTTTGCCGATGCTCTGGCCGATGCCCGCGCCGCAGGTTTTGCCGAGGAAGACCCGTCTTCCGATCTGGAAGGCCGCGATGCCGCCGCCAAGGTCAAGCTTCTGTCTTATGAGGCCTTTGGCAAGGTGCCGAACGATGTGCCGTGTGATGCCCTGTCGGCCCAAACCAAGGTCGGTGCCTCGCCGGTGCGCCAGATCGGAGCCTGTTTCGACAAGGCGGGTGATCTGGATGCGTCGGTGCGCCTGAACAATGCGCTGGAAGATGCCCTGTTCCAGTCCTTGAACGGCGAGCGTAATGCGCTCAAAGTCTTTGGTGCTGACGGTCGTGTCTGGGCCTGTAAGGGGCGCGGCGCAGGGCGTTGGGCCACCACGGAAAGCGTTCTGGCCGATGTCGCCGACATCGTACGGGCACGACGCGCAGCGGTCGAACTGGTTTAAGACTTAAATGGCTGTTTTCACGCCCGTATTAGAGGCCGAGGCCAAGGCTTTTCTGAAAGCCTGGCCCCTGTCGGAAGTGATTGAGTTCACGCCGATTGCAGAAGGTGTGCAGAACACGAACTATCGTGTTCGTACACGCGATGCGGCCTATGTCCTGACCCTTTTTGAAGGGGTGGAAGAACAGAAGGGTCTGCCCTTCTGTCTGGGCCTGATGCAGCATCTTGGGGCCAAGGGTTTTGCCACGCCATCGCCTGTGGCTGATCTGGACGGGCGACTGTCGGGCGCACTGAAAGGACGTCCGGCGGCACTGGTGGAATGGGCGGCGGGTGCATGGCGCAAGCAGCCCACACTGGTCGATCAGCATCTGGCGGGCCGCACCTTGGCCGAACTTCATCTGGCCGGACAGGACTATACGGCGCGGCGTGACAATCCGGTGGGGCCGTCGCACTGGCGCGCCCTTGCCGAGCGCAGCGCAACGCGGGCCGAGGGTTCGGATCGCAAAATGCTGGACGAGATCGAGCGTTTAATGCCCGATCTGGCGCGTCTTTTTGATCCGTCGTTTTTGCCGCAAGGGGCCATTCATGCCGATTATTTCCCCGACAATGTGCTGTTTGACGGTGATCGCATCGGCGGGGTGATCGACTTCTATTACGGATGCAACGGGGCGCTGGTTTACGATCTGGCCATTGCGCTGTCGGCATGGGGTTTCGATGCCGAAGGGCGAGCCGATCCCGAGGCGATCAAGGCTTTCCATCAGGGTTATGAATCGGTGCGTCCGTTGACGGCAATGGAAGCGAGCCTGCTGCCGCAAATGGGTATGGCAGCGGCAGTGCGCTTTACGCTGACACGCCTGCATGACCGCCTGTTCCACGATCCGGCCCATTTCGTCACACCCAAAGATCCGGCTCCGTTCTGGCGGCGCACGGCGTGGTGGAAGGTGCCGACTCTGACCTGATGTCAGATAAAACGCATCATCTAAAGCTGGACCACAGGATCACACCCCCATAGGTTTGAACGCGTATGAGGGTGGCGCATGTTGTTCAAAGAAAAGATGTTTCTGGCCAATTGCGATCCGGTGCGCCGGTTATCGCCCGTCGAGCTTGAAAAGCGGTTCACCATGTCGATCGCCCTGTCCAAGGGCGCGATCCTGACGCCAAATCTTCTGCTGGATAATACGGGCATGGCCTCGATGCTGGAAAACAGCATGTTGAAGCTGTGGTCGGGCAGCAAGGAAGGACAGGGCGGGATTGTGATCCGTGTGCCAGGCGAGGCTGCACCGGACTCTCTGGAAGATTATTTCGATAACCTACCGGACCATCATTTCCTGACCCGCTTCCAGTCCCGTAAGGGCGAACTGTCTCAACTGGCGCTAGCCGAGTTTAAGTCGGACCTGCGCGGGATGGACCGCACTTTGAAGCGCCTCAAGCCGGTCTATAGTCCGATCAGCCTGCATCCGCGTTCCTTGACCGATGCCATTCTTGTTTCACCTGAGTTCGCACAATGGAAACAGGAGCGGCCCGAACTGTGCCTGTCGGAACTGGAGATCATGGCCCCCGATCTGGTGTCGCGTTCCTTGTGGTATCGCGCCAGCGAGCAACAACTGGGCGAGCATGCATCCGGTTTTAAGCTGGAGGTGATCGACGCCTGTTACAATGGCCTGTTCGTTGCCTCGGGCGAGGCCTTTGTGATGGACCGGATACCGGTTCTGGGTCAGGTTCCTGCGGCCTTGCTGCATCTGGGCGTAGGGGCTGCGGCGCTGAGCGAACAGCGCAAATGGTTTGAATATGCTTTAAAAGGCTTTGATCTGGTCACGGCCTTTGGAACCGGACAACTGGTCGAGTTTTTGACTGATGAGGCCGCCAGCTTTGTCGAGGACAAGCTACAGTATACCTCGTTCAAATGGGCCACGCGTAAAAACTGGTTTGGCCTTTATCCGCGTCTGACCCAATCCATGGGGATCGAAATCCGATGATTGTTTACGAAAACCCGTGGTTTCATGTGGTGAAGGAAGGTGACTTCTACATCATCGAGGAAAACACCAAGGGCGAAGGCGCGGTGGTACTGCCTGTTGTGGGCGATAAGCTGCTGCTGCTGGAAATGCGCAGACCGTCGCAAAATATGGAATTGACGCTGGAAATCCCGCGCGGTTTCGGGGGGGCTGGCGAGGATGCTGGCACCTGTGCCCGCCGCGAACTGCGTGAAGAGACAGGCTATGACCTGCCGCTAGAGGCGTTCCAGCCGATCGGCCATGTGCGGGCCAATACGGGTATTCTGCGTTCTCGTGTGGCGGTGTTTGCAGTTCAGATTGCACCCGACATGGTGCGGTTGCCGCCCGATGACGAGGCAGAATCTATGCGGCTGGTTTCGCTGTCCGATCTGCCCGCCCTGATAGCGGACGGACAGATCGAGGATGGTTTTACCTTGTCGGCGTTGATGCTTTATCAGGCGTTCAGGCGCTGAAACCGCTCACGGTTTGCAGAACCTTGGCATAGTCGTTCTCGACCACGCTGAGGCGCTCGGGCTGATCCCCGAGAGCAGTGATTACCGGAGCAGGTTCGGGGGCGACGCCCAGTACGCTTTCGACATACCCGCCGAACTTGGACGGGTGGGCCGTGGACAGGGCCACGACCGGTGCGCCGTTGCGGTCCATCTTGCGGGCGGCATGCAGGGCGACGGCAGTATGCGGACACACAACACGACCCCATGCCTTATGGGCGTGGCGGATTTCTTCGGCGGTGGTGGCTTCGTCCACCGACACTGGCGAGGTTTCCTTGCGCAGCGAGGCCAGAAGGCTGTCGGGCAGGGTGACGGTACCGTTCTTGGCAAAGTCCTCGAACAGCTGGCGGGTCAGGTCGGCATCACGACCGGAGGCCTCGAACACCAGGCGCTCGAAGTTCGACGGGGCCTGAACATCCATAGAGACGCTGGCGCTCTCGATGGCGGTGCGGCGGTCATAGACGCCTTCATTGATGGCGCGGGCCAGCGCATCGTTCTGGTTGACGGCGGCGGTCATGCCGGCAACCGGCAGGCCCATCTTCCTGGCGGCAATACCGGCAAAGGCATCGCCGAAGTTTCCGGTCGGCACCACAAAATGCGCAGCCTGACCCAGTTGGGCCGTGGCCGAAACATAATAGGGAATCTGGCCCGCCAGACGGCCCCAGTTGATCGAGTTGACCGAGGACAGGCGGCCTTTTTCGCGCAAGGATTCGTCCGAGAGCAGCATCTTCACCAGCCGCTGGCAGTCATCGAAATCACCGCGCACTGCAAGGTTCAGCACGTTGTCGGCCTGAACCGTGGTCATCTGTTTGCGCTGGATCGGCGAGACGCGGTCCAGCGGGTGCAGCACGATCAGCTTGATCCGCTTGGCACCGGCAAAGGCGCGCACGGCGGCGGCACCCGTATCGCCGCTGGTGGCGGTCAGCAGGGTCAGGGTTTCGCCGGTGGCTTCCAGCGCCTCGTCGGACAGGGCGGCCACCAATTGCATGGCGAGGTCTTTGAACGCAGCCGTTGGGCCACGGAAAAGCTCCAGCACGAACAGGCCCGCTTCCAGTTCCACCAGAGGCGTTACCAGCGGATGGTCAAAACCCTCTACCAGACGTTTCAGGGCGCGTTCCACGGCACCGGCAGGCAGGGCGCTGCCAATATAGGGGTTCAGGACATCGCGGCCGATATCGGCATAGGTGCGTCCTTTTTGGGTAATGTCCGCGGGCATGGTGGCCCATGCGGCGGGCATGTAGAGGCCACCATCGGGGGCAATGCCGCGCAGCAGGGCATCGGCGAAGTTTTCATCGGCGGCGTAGCCGCGGGTCGAAACGTATCGGTCGGCGGATGCAGTCATAATACTGCATTCCTAGACTTCGGAACGGGTCACGTCATGGAAAATGTTGCGCCGCAGAATGAAATATTCCTCATTTGGCGCAAGAAGATGCCCATTGCGGGCAAGGTGTGGATTTCGGGTCGCGAAACGTTCATGTGTTGAACATGCGTCGTCGCTCGTTTCTTTTAAATGCTGCCGGTCTGGCGGCGGTGGTCACCGGTGGTTTGTGGCTGAAGGACAATGTCCTGTGGCGCAGGCCGCAACCGGCTTTCGACGCGCAAAGTTCGTGGATCACGCTGGAGCAACCAGCCCTGTCCTTGCCGGTTATTCGCGTTAGGGTGGCGGGCCAGCCGGTGCTGGCCCTGATCGACAGCGGTGCCCAGTATTCGGTGATCGACAAGGCGCTGGCCGAGCGACTGACCACGGCGGGCCATATCGGCAAAACATTTGACATGCCCATGCTAGCCTATGGTGTGGGCGGTCAGGCGCAGGTCGGACGCGGCACCACGCTGTTGCTGGAAATGGCGGGCCTTAAGGTGCCCGCCTTGCGCACAGCCATTCTGGACCTTGGCCCTCTGGCCCAAGATGCGGACGAACCGGGTGTGGCGCTGATTATCGGTCGTGATCTTTTGCGCGAGGTGGTGGTCGAGATGGATCTGCCACGCCGCCGCGTACGCTTTCTGGACCCGCAAATCTGGCAGGTCGAACCGGATATGCGCGCGGTCGCCACCAAAGCTGTTGGCGATGCACTGGGTGTCGAGGTCAGCGTCGAGGGCGCTGTGGTGACGGCGGTTCTTGATACGGGGGCGTCATCGCTATTGTCGCTGAGCGAGGCCGTCGCCACCGAGGCGGGCATTCTGGATGGCCGTCCCGAAGAGGCTGGACAAAGTCTGGTGCTGGGTGGTGTGGCCAAGGCCCGCTGGGTCGAGGTGTATACCCTGACTTTTGGTGACGAGATGCGCCGCAATGAGCGGGTGGCTGTGTTTGGAGATTCCCCGTTGCCCAACTATCCCGATGCCTTGCTGGGCATCGGGGCATTCAGGGGGCGAAAGCTGGCGCTCGATCTGGGGCGTAAGGCCCTGTTTGTCGAAGGTCAGCTGGACCTGACGATCGGCTAGAGCCTACAGGCCCGCAAAGGTGTTGCAAGTATTGGGATCACCGGACTGATAGCCGCGCTGCAGCCACTGCATGCGCTGTTCGGACGAGCCGTGGGTAAAGCTTTCGGGAGAGACGCGGCCACCACCACGGCTTTGCAGCGCATCGTCACCGATGGCGGCGGCAGTCTTCATGCCTTCCATCAGGTCGGTGTCGGTGACGCTTACCTCGCCACCGGAAACGAGGGCGGCATTATGCGCCCAGACACCCGCATAGCAGTCGGCCTGTAGTTCCAGCGCGACCGAATAGCGGTTGCCGTCGGCGCGGCTGCGGGCGTTTTGCTGGGCGCGTTGAACCTGATCGGTAGCGCCGGTCAGACGCTGGACGTGGTGGCCATATTCGTGGGCGATGACATAGGCCTTGGCGAAATCGGCACCCGAACCACCCAGATTTTGCAGGTCGCGCCAGAAGCCGAGGTCCAGATAGACCTTCTGGTCGGCGGGGCAATAGAACGGCCCCATGGCCGACTGGCCCATGCCGCACGCAGTCTGGGTGCCTTGTTCGTAAAGCACGGTCACGGGCGGGTTATAGCCCTGAAGTTTCTGGGTCCAGACGTCGTTGATATTGGCCCCGATCACATCGACGAACAGGCCCGCATCGTCGGCAGGCGTGCCGGGGCGGCCCTCGGTTTGGCCCGCATTGCCCAACTGTCCGCCAAGCTGGCCGGCAATCTGCTGGCTGGTCTGCGGATCAACGCCAAAGACGAAGTAAAGAATGCCCGCGATTACCAGACCGCCAATACCGACGCCGCCCACCGCAGCCCCGCCGCCCATGCCGCGACGATCCTCGATACCGCCGCCACGACGTCCACCTTGCCACTTCATCAGCCGAGCCTTCCGGTTTGTTCAGCGATCCAGAGTATTCACAATGCGTATCAAGGGGAATAGATGCGCTGTAACGGAGCGTAAGACTGGGCTTAATCCAGTGCCCAGACGCGTGAGCGTTTTACCTCGTTGTCTTCCAGTTCGCGCGTTGTCGGTACGGTGTATTCGGCAAGGAAGGTCAGCCCGGTTTTGGGGAAATGGTTACGCCCCGGATCACCGACCAGAACCCGCGTGCCATTGGCGCGGGCCGCCGTCAGCCAGCTCAGTACAGCCGTGGCCATGTCGCGGTCATAGAAGACATCACCGGCACAGATCAGATCCACCAGTGGCGGCGGGCTTTGCAAAAGATTGGTATCGGTAAAGTCGAGCGCCACACTATTGGCTGTGGCATTGACCTTGACTGCGGCTTCGCAGAACGGATCGATATCGGCGGCCAGAACCGAGGTGGCCCCCTTCAGGGCGGCGGCAATCCCCACAAGCCCCGAGCCGGTGGCCAGATCAACAACCGACTTGCCCGAACATTCGCGCGGATTGTCCAAAAGCCAGCGGGCCAATGCCTGCCCGCCTGCCCATGCAAAGGCCCAGAAAGGCGGGGGTAGGCCCATTTCGCCCAGCTCTTCTTCGGTCAGTCGCCAGATGGGGGTGATCTCGTCTGCCAGATACAGTGAGATTTCCGGCGTGTGCGACACCGTTTGCAGGCGGGTATTGGCGAGGATGAAAGCCTCGGGATCGTCAATGCGCGGCACTTATTCCAACTCTCGAGCGCCCTCGATAACAGCCTGATAGACCAAGGCGCGGTCGGGCCCCTGTATCACATGCAGCAGCACCCACGTGGCTCCTTTTTTGGCCACCCGCACCCGCATCTGGTCGTTAAACAGGCCATCCGCGAAACCGGCGGGCGCGACATTGCCGTCATTCAGGATCATAGAACCCATGCGTGACCCGCAGGCGGCAATACCGGCGCAGCGGAACACGGTTTCATAACCGGCATTCCGCAAAACATTCTCATAATGGCGGTCAATATCGGCGGCGGGACGCAAGGGGCGGATCACATAATCCGTATGGATGATAGTCCCCTGAAGCTGGATCGTCTTGGTGTTCTCTTCAGCACGAGTATTGATGGCATCCACAGGGACGCTGATCTCGGCATTGTCCCGTTGCTGGAAGGCACGGATGCGGGCGTTTTCAAAACGCGGCAGGTCCCTGACATCGCGTGATCCTGCGATGTCCGGATTATAGAATGACGGGGGGGCCGCCAGC
Organism: Brevundimonas sp. BH3; assembly: GCF_045345115.1. Lineage (GTDB taxonomy): Bacteria > Pseudomonadota > Alphaproteobacteria > Caulobacterales > Caulobacteraceae > Brevundimonas. The sequence goes on along the minus strand of NZ_CP150796.1, from coordinate 2,702,249 downwards.
ACGGTCGCCGGGGTTGCAAGGCAGGCGACAAAAACCAGAGACAGACGGGCAAGACGGCAGGATTTCATGAGCGGCACATTGCCATGGATTGGCATAATCGCAAGCAGGATCAAGGGCTTGGATTTGTAATGTTGTTCTAACATTTTGTAATGTTGACATTACATTTTATGGGTGTCAGGTTCTCCTTACATTCAGAGGAGAACGGTCATGAGTGCCAAAGAGATTTTACCCGATGCCCGTTATCGTCGTGGGACATTCATGGCTATGACTGCCTATGTGGTGACCTTGATGGCGGCGGTCTTTCTGACCGATCGTCATATGGTTTCGGGGCCATTTCTGTATCTTCTGGCGGCGCTTCCCGGGCTGGCCATTATGGGTCAGTTATGGGTGACGCTGCGCTATCTGCGCGATGCTGACGAGTTCGTGCGCACCCTGCTGGCCAAGCGTTTGATCGTGGCCTGTCTGGCGACCTTCGGCATTATGACGGTCTGGGGCTTTCTCGAAACCTTTGCCGGTGTGCCGCATCTGGCGACTTGGTGGGGCTACTGCCTGATGTGGTTCCTGCTGGGTGTTGTCAGCTTGTTTATCAGGGACAGCAAATGAAGAACCGGCTGAAATTGCTGCGGGTCGAGCGCGGCTGGACACAGGAACAGCTGGGCCAGCAACTGGGCGTTTCACGTCAGGCAGTGATCGCGATCGAGAGCGACAAACACGATCCGTCTTTGGATCTGGCCTATCGCATTGCCGCTCTGTTCGCCTGCCCCGTCGAAGAGGTTTTCGACAATCCGCATATCTAGATAACGCACTTTTTTTCTCAGGAGACGGCCATGAAGCCCGTTCGATCCGTTCGTCAGTTTGCGTTGCGTTTTGCCATTGTATTTGCCCTGTCCGTCGCGGCGGCGGGCGTGGTCACACCCGTCTTTGCGGCTCAGGCGACGCCAGCTGCGCCCTTTGCCTCGGATCGTCTGTCTGTCGAGGTTAGGGGGCAGGGGCCGGATGTGATTTTTGTGCCCGGCTATACCTCGTCGCGTGAGGTATGGAATGAAACAGCCGAACGCTTGGCTGCCACCCACCGTGTGCATCTGGTGCAGTTTTCAGGCTTTGCAGGACAGGCATGGAGCCATGGCGATGGTCCCTTCCTCGCACCGGCGCTGGATGAACTGGCCCGCTATGCCGGCACCCTGGATAAGCCGGCCTTGATCGGTCATTCGATGGGCGGGTTTGCGGGTTTGCGTTTGGCCCAGCAACATCCCGATCTATTGTCCAAGGTCATGAGTGTGGACAGTCTGCCCTTTTTCGGGGCGTTGATGGGCCCGCAAGCGACGCCAGAAAATCTGGTCCCGATCGCCAACCAGACCAAGGCCATGTTGCTGGCCGTCTCGCCGGAAATGTTCCGCGCCCAGCAGGCGCAAACGGCAGTAGGCATGACGCTGACCGAAGCCAAGCGCACTGCTATTATCGAAGACTCGATGAAGTCCGATCCTCAGGCCCGCGCCACGGCGATTGCCGAGCTGATGGTAGCCGATGCGCGCGCCGATCTGGGCAAGGTGAGTGTGCCGTTCTGGGCCGTCTATGCGGTGGACCATTCGGGCGGTCAGGGCGCGCTGGCTCCGGCCATGTGGACGCGTGAATATGCAGCCCTGCCTGATGTGAAGCTGGAGGCTGTCGAGAACAGCCGCCACTTCATCATGTATGATCAACCCGAGCGCCTTAACGCACTGATTGATGCGTTCCTGGCGAGCGACTAGCCGCTTTTATTGCGGGCGTAGGGTCTGGGTCACATCGCCCTTTGCCCCTGTGCCCGCAAACTCGGCCGCATAGGTCGGGTTGATGGCCTTGCCCAGAGTCTCGAATGGGATGGTCAGATAATAGGCCCCTTCGACATAGGGGCCGACATCATAGGCGTTGAGCAGGAAGGTGATGCCCGAGGCCTTGCCCGTCGTATCGGAAGGAGCCAGCATGATGGCCACCTTGGAGGCATCTGGGCAGGTCCACATGCCGCTGGCCTGCAAAGGCACTGCGCCTTGGCGGCCCTTCTTGGCAGTGTTGACGGCATCGCACAGCATGCGGTTCAGCGCAGCCTTGTCGGCATCGGTCGCAAACAGGTCGGAGGCCGACAGCATCTGGTTGGTGGTACGATCCCACAACAGGCCGGTGGCGACCGTATTGGGATGGGCCCCGCCCGAATAGTCAAAGTCCGAACGCAGCATACTGAACAGACGGCCCGTCTCGACAGGCTGGCTGTAGAGAATGGTCTTTTCATACGGCGGCAAGTCGGCACTGCCGAACTCGCTACGATCCGATTGGGCACCCTCTGAATAGTCTTTCAGCTTGCCAACCTCGGCATCGTACAACTGTTTGTAGAGGTCTGGATAACCCTTGATGGCCTCGGGCAGGGTCAGGCTGACCTTGGCGTAAGGGGTGGAGGATTCATAAGTCAGCGGCCCGTCCACTTCGGCGATCGCAGCGGGCTTTTCCACTTCCTTGGCCTTGTCGCGGTCACAGGCGGTAACGCCGATTGCAAGGGCGCTGCCCAGCAGCAGGTAACGGAAAGTGCGCGAGATTTTCATGTGGCTATCCACCCGAAATGAAATCAGAAACTGACTTGGCTTAACGCTATAGCGGCCAGAAGGATCAATCCGGCCTCGCGATTGGATTTGAAGAGTTTGAGGGCCAGCACCGGATTGTCCGGAAGCAGTTTCGCGATCTGCCATACAAAATGCAGACCGTAGAAACCGAGGAAAGCCCAGAACAAGGGCCCCGCCTTGGCCAGCCAGCCGGAGACACCGGCCAGCACAAAGGCCAACGCATAGAAAACAGCGACACCTTCGCGCACCTTGGAGCCCAGACGACGGGCCGAGGACTTTACCCCCGCCATCACATCGTCCTCGATGTCCTGAAGTGCATAGATGGTGTCATAGCCCAGCGTCCAGAACAGGCCACCGGCATAAAGTGCCAGCGCTGCGGGGCTGACAAAACCTGTCATGGCCAGAGGCGCGGCTACGCTGGCCCCCGCAAAACCCAGTACAGCCCCCCAGTTAAAGGTCAGGCCCAACCAGGCCTGTGGCCACCATGTGATGCGCTTCATGAAAGGATAGGCGGCGACCAGAAACAGGCTGAGGAAGCCCAGCAGAACCGCCATCAGGTTCATGGTCAGCAGAATGCACAAACTGACCAAGCAGATGCCGACCACAAAGGCGGCGGCCTGTTTCGGACTGATCTGGCCGGACGGAATGGGACGGCTGGCCGTGCGGGCGACCTGTGCGTCGAAATCGCGGTCCACAATGTCGTTCACAGCACAGCCCGCGCCGCGCATCAGGGCCGCGCCGATGGCAAAACCAACGATCAGCCATGCCTCGTACCCGCCAAAGCTGCGTTCGGTTTCCGCAAGCGCAAGCATGATGCCCTGCCAGCCCGGTAGCAGCAAAAGCCATGTACCGATCGGCCGATCAAAACGCCCCAGCTTCAGCCAAGGCTTCAGCTTTTGCGGGGCGTAACGGTCAACCCAGTTATCTTGGGTGGCATCGGGCAGGGGGGCAGTGATCATGGGGCTTTCTTAGCCCCATATGGCCGCGCTGTTCCAGCTAACAACTTTGTGTGTCGTGGGGTTATGCCGGTGTTACAGTTTTTTGGGAGGCGATTTCTCGCAAGGCGTTTTCGAAGACCTGCGCGGGTTGGCCGCCGGAAATCAGATACTGGTCGTTGATGACCACAGCGGGAACAGACGTGATCCCGCGCGATTGCCACAGTTGTTCCGAAGTGCGCACCTCCTTCACATAACGGCTGGAGGCCAAAATCTCGGCGGCTTCGGCGCGGTCAAAACCGGCGCTTTCGGCAATCTCGGTCAGGATACCGGCATCGGAGATATTGCGGCCATCGGTGAAGTGGGCCTTGAACAGGGCCATTTTTAGCGTCAGTTGGCGGTCGGGCGCAACTTGGTGGGCCCAGTGAAGCAGACGGTGGGCATCAAACGTATTCCAGATACGCGACTGCTCGGTCATCTGCATATCAAATCCAACTTCGGCGGCGCGTTCGCGGATCATGGCTCGGTTGGCGGCCGACTGCTCAGGCGTCGAGCCATATTTGCGCTGGATATGTTCGCCAAGATTTTCACCCTCGGCGACCATTTGCGGGTTGAGTTCGAAAGGCTGGCAGGTGATTTCGGCACAAATCCCTTCAGGAGCCAGCTTGTCCAGCGCCTGATTGAGACCACCCAGCCCGATCACGCACCACGGGCACATGACATCGGACACAAAGTCGATCTTCAGGGGAGCTTTGTCGGTCATGTGGGTGCTTTCTGAAACAGATAGTGTTGCAAAGCATATGGACGCCCGTCCGGTGCGTGCAAGGGCCAGAGCACAACAAAGTTTGCATCAGGTGAGGTCGGTCAGATGGGGGAGGAGGGGGCGGCCCGGTTTCTCAGTCGGGGGGCGTGTTGACCGGGCCGCCGGGAACCGACCGGATTGGGGGTGGGGGAAAATCCGGTGGGTTCTGTCTTGTAAACTGGCGTTCTTGGGGAAGGTTCCTTGGGGAAGAGTTGAAATATGTGTTTTTATAAAAACCTGTTCGAGTGTCCCCAAAAGCTGTCCTGACACGGCTTGCCTTGTGCTGCATCAAGGGCCAGTGAAGGGTGGTGAAAACGACCCTGATCATTGATTGCGACCCGGGGGTGGATGACGCCACCGGACTGTTGATGGCCTTTGCGGCCTCGAATATCGACCTGCTGGCGATTACCACGGTGGGGGGTAATGTTCCCGCCGGGCAAACTGCGCGTAATGCCTGTATCCTGCGCCAGATCGCGAACCGAGAGGACGTGCCGGTATTTGCCGGTGCCGACCGCCCACTGGTGCGTGACCCTGCGGGGGCCGGAGAATTTCATGGCGAGGAAGGGCTGGGCGACATGGCCCCGTTCGATCCCGCCAAGGGTGTCGAGGCCGAACCGGCCGCCGATGCCATTATCCGTCTGGTGATGGCGCGTCCTGCCGGTACGGTTGATCTGGTGATGATGGGGCCGATGACCAATCTGGCTCTGGCTCTGCGTCGCCAGCCACAACTAGCCGGACACCTGAAACAGGTCGTAGCCATGGGCGGTGCCCGCAGCGAAGGCGGCAATATTACCGCCAGTGCCGAGTTCAATATCTGGGCCGACCCTGATGCCGCGCACGAAGTGATGCAAAGCCCTGTGCCGGTGGTGATGATCGGGCTGGACGCGACCCATCAGGTACGCGCCACCGAAGAACGTATCCGCACCATCGAGGCCATCGACAATGCATCCTCGCAAACGGTCGCGTGCATGTTGCGTTTTTCGCAACGTGTCGAGCGGACCATTGTCGGCTGGGATGCCGCGCCTCTGCATGACCCTTGCACCGTGGCCTATGTGATGGCCCCCGAACTGTTCCGCCTGCGTCCTGCCGAAATCCGTATCGAGACACAAAGCGATCTTACGCGCGGCCACACGGCGGTGGAGATGCGCGGTGATCTATTGGAAGCCCGCCATCTGTGGGCTGTAAAAGCCGATGGCGAAGGCATATTCGATTTGATCAGCGAAACCCTGGCGAGCGCGGGAGCAAAGGCATGAGGATCACGGTCGTCGGTTCGATCAATCTCGACTATGTGGCCACCTGTGCCAGCCTGCCGCGTGCGGGCGAGACGGTGACAGGCGCGACACTGGCTCGCCATCCGGGTGGTAAGGGTGCCAATCAGGCACTGGCCGCGCGCAAGCTGGGGGCCGAGGTCTGCATGATCGGTCGTGTGGGCGATGACGAGATGGCCCTGCCTGCAACGGCCCTGCTGGAAGCCTATGGCGTAGAGCTGGGCGGTGTGGTCACCGATGCCGATGCCCCGACCGGTGTGGCCCTGATCTCGGTCGATGCCCATGGCGAGAACCAGATCACCGTGGCCGCCGGTGCCAACCACAATGTCATGCCCGAACAGCTTCCGGCGCGGATCGAAACGCCGCTGATCGTGCAACTGGAACTGCCGATCGAAACCGTCGAGGCGGCGGTGGGACGGGCGACCGAGTTTGTCTGTGTGAATCTGGCCCCTGCGGCACCCGTGTCGGATGCCATGCTGCGCCGCGCCGATCTGATTGTGGTCAATGAAACCGAAGCGGCGTTTTACGGCGATGCCTTGCACCATGGCGGCGGGCGCGTCGTCGTGACCAAGGGCGCACGCGGGGCGGCCATGTATCTGCGCGGCGTCGAAATGGCGTGGGCGACCCCGCCACAGATCAGCGCGGTGGATGCGGTTGGCGCGGGCGATGCCTTTGTCGGGGCCATCACCGTGGCCCTGCTGGAAGGGATGGAGCCGCAGGACGCGCTGGAGTTCGCCTGTGCGGCGGGCGCTGTGGCTTGCACGCGGGCAGGCGCGCAGTCGTCGCTGGCGAACCGTGATGAGGTCGAGGCCCTTTTGGACGCCTAAAGATGCACAATCTGGCGCACGGCCATGCCGTCCGCCAGTGCATCAAACGCTCCGTTGATCTGGTCCAGTGTCAGTGTGCCTGACATCAATCGGTCAACGGGCAGGCGTCCGTCCTTGAACAGGCCAATATAGCGGGGGATGTCGCGACTGGGCACGCAGGTGCCGATATAGGCCCCTTTGAGCGTGCGCTCTTCGGCGACCAGACTGACAATATTGACCGCAAGGACGGCATCGGGCGGCGGCAGACCAGCGGTGACGGTGGTGCCGCCACGCCGCGTCATCTTCCATGCGGCATCCAGTGCGCGCGCCGAACCGGCCATCTCGAAGGCAAAATCGGCCCCGCCGCGTGTCAGGGCGCGAACCTGATCCACGGCATCGGGATCGGCGGCATTGACCGTGTGCACTGCGCCAAGCGTTGCCGCCAGTGCCAGTTTGTCGGGGTTGAGATCAACGGCCACCACAGGGCTGGCCCCCGCTGCCAATGCTCCCAGAACTGCCGCAAGTCCCACACCGCCAAGGCCGATAACCACAGCGGACTGACCGGCCCTGAGCTGCGCCGTGTTCACCACGGCCCCGACCCCTGTCAGTACCGCACAGCCAAACAGGGCGGCGTGCTCGAACGATAAATCCTTGTCGATCTTCACCAGCGAGCGGCGCGAGACAACGGCATGGGTGGCAAAGGCCGAACAGCCGAGATGGTGGTTCAGTTGTGGTCCGTCCTCGCACACAAAGGCGCGTCGGCCCGATAATAACCGCCCTTCAAGATTGGCCGCAGCGCCCGCCTCGCACAGGGCGGGGCGTCCTTCGGCACAGGGGCCACAGTGCCCACACGATGGCATGAACACCATCACCACATGGTCGCCAACCGACAGATCGTCGATGTCTGGACCAACCGCCTCGACAATGCCCGCCGCCTCGTGACCCAGAGCCATGGGCAGGGGGCGGGGGCGGTCGCCATTAATGACCGACAGGTCCGAATGGCACAGGCCCGCGGCCTTGATACGCACGCGAACCTCGCCCGCCTTGGGATCATCCAGTATGACCTCGCGGATTTTCAGCGGCTGGCTGTCGGCATAGGGCGTGGCATGGCCCATATATTCCAGAACGGCAGCACGGGCGGTTACGGGCATCGGCAGATCTCGGCACAATCTTGGGGCATGGTCAGGCATGCGTGTCTGAGCCACTGTGAAGCGAAGACCCAATGTCAACCAAGAGCGAAATCAGGCCGATGCCATCACATCAACGTGCCACACGCGCGGATTACAGCCGCTTTGTCACCCTGACGACGCGCTGGGCCGATAATGACGTTTATGGCCACATCAACAATGTCGCCTATTACGGCTTTATCGATACAGCGGTGAACCAGCTTCTGATCGAGGCGGGACTGTTGAATATCGGAGCGTCGGACCAGATCGGGATCGTGGCCGAATCAGGCTGTCGCTATCATGCGCCTGCCCATTATCCAGATGTGATCCATGCGGGCGTGCGGGTCGGCAAGCTGGGAAACAGCAGTGTGCGCTATGAGGTCGGCCTGTTCCGGAATACGGAAACCGAAGCCGTGGCCGAAGGATTTTTTGTGCATGTCATGGTCGGGTGCAAGGATCGCAGACCCCAACCGTTCAGACCCGATTTGCGGGTCTTTCTAGAAAGCCTGATCCGGTAAATCCGGCCGGATCAGGTTTCGCAAATATCGGGCGCGGACCCTAGTAGTCGCGGCGCGGACGCAGCAGAGCCATGACGCCGACAGTGGTCAGAACCCCGAGCGCAAAGGCACCGATGACCGAGCCAGTGGCGGTGGCGGTCGAAACGGTCACCGGGCGGCGGGCATAACGCTCGACGATCTCGGTGGCATTCGGATCGCGCAGGCCTTCGTCGTAGGCGTCGTCCAGATAGGTGTCGTCAACAGCGACCATGATTGTCCTCCAAACTCTCTTATGCACAATCCGTACCGTATTGGGCAGTTCCCCAAGGTGACAGGGATTGCTGCATCCGGTAAAGGGCGCGCCTTAGCATACTCAACATTTGGGGAGCGACACCATGGCCGGCCACTCAAAATTCAAAAATATCATGCACCGCAAGGGTCGCGCGGATAAGCTGCGCGCCAAGCTGTTCTCGCGTCTGTCGCGCGAAATCACGGTTGCGGCCAAGTCGGGTATGCCCGATCCATCGATGAACCCGCGTCTACGTCTGGCTGTGAACAACGCCAAGGCCGAGTCGATGCCGAAAGAGAACATCGAGCGCGCCATTAAAAAGGCCTCGGGTGGCGAAGTCGATGCGATGGAAGAAATCCGCTACGAGGGCCGCGGCCCCGGCGGTGTACAGATCGTTGTCGATGTCCTGACCGACAACCGCAACCGCGCAGCATCGAATATCCGTACGGCCTTCTCCAAGAATGGTGGCGCGCTGGGCGAGGCCGGTTCGGTTACCTTTATGTGGGATCGCGTGGGCAAGATCACCTATCCCGCCGAAGCCGGCAGCGAAGATGCGGTGATGGAAGCGGCGATCGAAGCGGGTGCAACCGATGTCGAAAGCGATCTGGTCAAGCCGGATATCTATGAGGATGCACCGGGCCACACCATCTGGACCGCCTTTGAGGATCTGAACGAGGTGGCCGAGGCCATGTCCAAGGTTCTGGGCGATCCGAAGTCGACGGCTATTGTCTGGAAGCCACAGTCAGAGATCGAACTGACCGGTGAAAGCGTCGGAACGCTGTTTAAGCTGCTGGATGCACTGGACGCCGAGGACGATGTCCAGCAAGTGTATTCAAACGAAGACATCTCGGACGAAGACGCGGCTAAATACGCGGGCTAAGTCCGAGCTGGGGCTGGAAAAGGGCGGCGCTGTTGTGGCGACGCCCTTTTTCTATGCCTGACGCCTAGTTACACGCGACCCAGTCGCTGTCGGTGGCCTGAAGGCTTTCCAGTGTCATGGCATTTTTATCCAGCGGCGTGCTGGCCGAATAGGATGACAGGGCGGTGCCCGAAGGGCCGACACGGCTATAGGTCACAAGATTGAAGGGATCGCTGTCAGTGCCGGTGACATGCCAGGCCAAACCTGCCTCGTCAGTTAAGGCTGTATTGCAAGCCACAAGTTCAAGCTGTGCGCCCTCAAGCAAAAGGGCGTAGGCGATATTGACCGGAACCTCGCCCGCCGGACCGGACCAGTTAAAGGCCAGATACTGGCGGTTATTGCGTTGGGTAATAACAGCATCGAATGGAGCCACCCGACCACTGGCCAATGTCGAGCCGCCCACCTGTTCATCGGTCCAGTTGATCTGCGACAGGCTGGTTTTCAACTGTTCCAGTGACGTGGCCGAGGCGGCACCCCCGGTCTTATGGGCCTGAATCAGGATGCGGGCGGCATCCTGAGCTTGCCGGGCCTTTTGAAAGGCAGTGTTGCAACTGTCCGAGGTAGCGGGTTCGCCATTTTCGGTAGGGATGACGTTTTTCAGACAGCGGGCAATGAAGGCGTCACGCTGGTCATTCATGCGGGTCAGTTCCCGCGCGGCACCGGCGTCCGGTGCCGTGGCGGTCGAGTCTTCAGAGGAGGAGGGTTGTGGAGCAGGAGAACATGCCGCCAGCACCATTGTGGCAACCGTTGCTAAAACCAGACGTGTTGCGGGATGGCGGGATGGCATGGGCTTCTCCGTGATAGTTGGGGGAATGATGCGAGAGATTATCGCTTCAAAAAATGAATAAACTCAGGTGCAAAAAGCGATGGCCTGTTCCAGCCAGATGGCGAGGCCCTGACGCTGCCACAAGGCAAGACCGGCCAGTGACAGAATAATAGCGCCGCCCAGAAGCAGGGCAGGGACCAGACGTTCTGGTTTTTGGCGGGGCTTTTGCGGTTGTTCGCTCATAGGGCTTGCGGGACAGCTTGGGGCGGGGTTTGGCGGATAGGCAGATTTGCCATGGCGGCGATAAAGGCCAATCCGATACTGATATACCAGACCAGATTATAGGATCCGGTGGCATCAAAAACGAGCCCGCCCAGCCATGCCCCCAGGAAGGCCCCGATCTGGTGGCCAAAGAAGACGATCCCTGTCAGGGCGGTCAGGTTTCTAAGACCATACATCTGGGCCACCAGACCATTGGTCAAGGGTACAGTTCCCAACCACAGGAAACCGAAACTGGCCGCAAACATGAGTGCACTGGCGCTGGAAAGCGGGACCAGCAGAAACACGATAATCGCCACACCGCGCAGGGTATAAAGCGTGGCCAGCAGGTGCTTTTTGGAATGTTTGCCACCCCATGCACCCCACAGCCATGATCCGAGAATATTGAACAGGCCGATCAGGGCCAGACCTGTTGCGCCGGTCGAGCTGGGCAGTCCCTGATCGGTGATATAGGTCGGGAAGTGGATACCGACGAACGTGACGTGGAAACCGCAGACGAAATAGCCGCTGCACAGCAACCACCAACTCCTGTCCGCAAAGGCCTGTTTCAAAGCCAGATTGAGCGGCAAACCTTCAGGACGAGCCGTAGTGGTGGCACCGCGCTTGCTCATCAGACCAAAGGCCAGAGGTGCGATCAGGACCAGCATGACGGCGAGCATATACAGGCTGTTGCGCCATCCTGCGGCATCGATCAGGGCCTGCGCCATCGGCACGACAAAGAACTGGCCCAGAGACCCGCCCGCCGTGATGATGCCGAAAGCCAGTGTGCGTTTTTCGGGCGCGACGATTTTACCGACCGCCCCCATGGTGACCACAAAGGTAACGCCGGACATGGCCATGCCGACCAGCGCGCCAAATCCGATGCCCAGACCCCACGCGCCCGAGGCTGTCGCCGTCAGGGCCATACCCGCGACATAAACCAGCGCCCCGATCATCAGCACGCGCACCGGACCATGCTTGTCGGCATAGGCACCCACAAAGGGTTGGACCGCACCGAATAGAAGGTTCTGCAAGGCCAGAACCAGACCAAAGGTCTGACGGTTGATGTCCAGATCCACAGTCATGGGCGTCAGATAAAGGCCGAATGACTGTCGCACCCCCATAGCCAAAGTCACGATGGCGGCGCTGGCCGCGATCATTATCCAGACTCTGCGGGACAGGTGGACGGGGGGAGACGCGGACATGCACTGGCTTTCTGCGGCTATACCGCAACGGGAACTGTTCCTGTCAAAACACAGACTGCGCTGCGCTGCAATCGGGGCGTCGAAGTCCATTCGTATGAAGGGACAGGGAAAAGGCGGCCCCGGTCATTGTCTGCTAACCTTCTTTGGGGCATGACGTGAACGGATGGCGAACGAAATGATCAGAATCGTCGGAATCGACCCTGGCCTTCGAAAAACAGGTTGGGGGGTGATTGCCGCAGAAGGCTCGCGTTTGCGCTGGATCGCGCACGGAGTGATCGCGCCGTCAGACACGCTACCGTTTTCCGGTCGCCTGCTGGCGCTGATGCAGGGCATTCAGGCCGTGTGCCATGACTACAGCGTCGATGAGGCGGCGGTCGAAGAAGTGTTCGTCAACGTCAATCCGGCCTCGACCCTGAAACTGGGACAGGCGCGCGGTGCCGTTATTCTGGGGGCGGCGACGTCGGGCCTCAGTGTCGGCGAATATTCGGCCAACCTAATCAAAAAAGCGGTGGTGGGGGCCGGTCACGCCGACAAGTCCCAGATCGCCTTTATGGTGGCGCGTCTGTTACCACAATCGAACGGGGCCAAGGCCGATGCTGCCGATGCTCTGGCCGTGGCCATTACCCATGCCCAGCTTCGCAAACGGGCCTTGCTGGAAACATTGAACAAAGGTGCTGCGTGATCGGTCGTCTTAGAGGTGTGTTGGCCGAGGTCGAACTGGACCACTGTGTCATCGACTGTGCCGGTGTGGGCTATATGGCCACCTGCGGTTCGCGCACCCTGTCGCGTCTGGGGGCTTTGGGCAGCGAGGCCATACTCTATACCCACTCGCAGTGGTCAGCTGAGCAGGGGCCGCGTCTTTACGGTTTCCTCGACCGCGACGAGCGCAAGGCGTTCAATGTGCTGGTGACCATTCAGGGCGTGGGGCCAAAGGCGGCGCTGTCGGTGCTGGATGTCCTGCCGCCCGCCGAGCTGGCCGCAGCGGTGGCCCGCGAGGACAAGGCCGCCGTGGCCCGCGCCAATGGTGTGGGACCGAAACTGGCTCTGCGGATCGTGACCGAACTGAAGGGCAAGCCCCTGACCGAGGGTAGCTTTAGCCCCACGGCGGCAGGTGTGCATTCCGAGTCGGTGGCGACTACGCCTGTGCCATCTATCGCGGGTGAGGCCGTGGCGGCCCTTCTGGGGCTAGGCATTGCCGAGATGAATGCCCGCCGTGCCGTCGAGCAGGCGTTGGGGGAAAAGGGTGAAGAGGCCGGTCTGTCGGCCATTATCCGTGCCGCGCTTCAGGAACTGGGTAAATGAGCGACCGGATCGTCACCGGAGAGGCCATGGCGGGCGAGGCGTTTGATCGCGCCTTGCGCCCGCAAACCCTGTCCGAGTTTGTCGGCCAGCCCAAGGCCAAGGACAATCTGTCGATCTTTATCGAGGCGGCCAAGAAGCGTCAGGAAGCGATGGACCACGTCCTGCTGTTCGGCCCTCCGGGACTGGGCAAGACGACGCTGGCCCAAATTGTCGCCCGCGAACTGGGTGTAGGGTTTCGCGCCACATCCGGTCCTATTTTGGCCAAGGCCGGTGATCTGGCGGCCATCCTGACTAATCTTGAACCGCGAGATGTGCTGTTCATCGACGAAATCCACCGCATGTCGCCTCAGGTCGAAGAGGTGCTGTATCCCGCCATGGAAGACCATGTGCTGGACCTGATTATCGGTGAAGGCCCGTCGGCCCGTTCGGTGCGGATCGATCTGGCCCCGTTTACGCTGGTGGGGGCGACGACGCGGGCGGGGCTTCTGGCCACGCCACTGCGCGACCGTTTCGGGATTCCTTTGCGGCTGGAATTCTATTCGCCCGAAGAACTGACCATGGTGGTGCGCGGCACGGCGCGCAAAATGGGCGCGAACATCGATGCCGAGGGGGCTTATGAAATCGCCGCCCGTTCGCGTGGCACACCGCGTATTGCAGGGCGTCTGCTGCGTCGTGTGCGCGACTTTGCCGATGCACTGGGCGAACCGCTCATCAACCGTCTGGTCGCGTCACAATCTCTGGCCCGTCTGGAAGTCGATGAAGCCGGGCTGGACAGCAATGACCGTCGTTTCCTGAAGGCTCTGATCGAAAACTATGGCGGTGGTCCCGTTGGCATGGACACGCTTGCCGCCGCCATTGCCGAGGCCCGCGATGCCGTCGAGGATGTGATCGAGCCCTATCTGCTGCAACAGGGTTTCATCCAGCGCACCCCGCGTGGCCGCATGGCCTGCGCGCGGGCCTATGAGCATCTGGGCCTGTCCGCCCCGCCGCCTGTGCCGACATCTGCACCGGACCTGTTCGGCAAATAACTTCTTCTTCCCTGCGAGGCGGGGGAGGGTTCAAACCTGCGCTCAACCAGACTAGCCTTGTCGGGCTTTCTCCCCAAGCCGAGGCGATGACATGGCCGATACACCCACAGCGGGCCGTTTTGACGACAAAGACCACCTGCTGCCGATCCGCGTCTATTATGAGGACACGGATTTTACCGGTGTGGTCTATCATGCCAACTATGTGCGCTATTTCGAGCGGGGGCGTTCAGACTTCCTGCGGGCGGCGGGGATCGGCCATAGCGATCTGCTGGAAAGCGAAGACCCGCTGGCCTTTGTCGTCAGTGAACTGAACATCAAATATGTGCGCCCCGCCAAAATCGACGACGCCCTGATTGTTCGCACCCGTTACGAGGTGGTGAAAGGCGTGCGGATGATCATCAAACAGACCATCGAGCGCGAAGGCGAGGTGCTGGCAAAGGCCGATGTTGTTGCGGCCTGTATCCATATGGATGGTCGCCCGCGCAGGCCCTCCAAACTGTTGATGCAAAAGGTCGAGCCGTGGCTGTCGGGACCGTCTGAAAACTAAAATACGCCGAAAAGCGATCCGGTAACGCTTATGTCAGCCAAAGACGGGGTGACGGCGGCAATCAGGATCGCTAGACGCCGGTTCTTGCCTTGAATTCGCCATCGGATGGCGCTCTCAAGGACGTGAATGTTCAAAGCGATCAAGGATCATTGAATGGCTGCCCCTGTCGACGCCTCGTTGTTGAACCCTATCGAGCTGTTCCTCGCTGCCGACTGGGTGGTGAAGGCTGTGATGATCGGCCTGGCTGTGGCGTCGATCTGGTCTTGGACGGTCATTATCGACAAGGCCGTGCGTTTCAGCCGCATGTTCCGCCGCGCCAATGAATTCGAGCAGTTGCTGGAAAGCGGTCGCTCGCTGGAAGAGGCTGCGGCTGCTGCGGGCCCCAATCCGGTCGAGCCCCTTCCGCGCATGTTGCAACTGACCCTGCATGACTGGAAAGAAGCCCGCCAGCGCGGACAGATGACCGATGCCCAAGGTCAGGCCCTGCTCAACCGCGTGGACCGTGCGATGGATTCGGTGATCTCGCGCGAGAGCCAGAAGATCGAAAACGGTCTGGGCGTACTGTCTGTGGTGGCGACCGCTTCGCCGTTCATCGGCCTGTTCGGCACGGTGTGGGGCATCATGAATGCCTTTGACCGTATTGCAGCTGCGGGTAACACCAACCTGACCACGGTGGCTCCGGCGATTGCCGAGGCCCTGTTTGCCACGGCGATTGGTCTGGCAGCGGCCATTCCGGCCTATATGGCGTTTAACGCTTTCTCGGTAACGGCAGGCAAGTTCACCGGTCGATTGGAAGCCTTTGCCGATGATCTTCAGGCCGCTCTGGCGCGCCGTCTGGCTGGCCCTTCGGCACCGCCGCCGCCTCCGCCGCCTTCGGACAATCTGAACCTGCGTCGGGGTTCTTAAGCATGGGCATGGGTGCAGGTGGCGCATCGGGGGGCGGACGTGGCCGTCGCCGTGCGCGCAAACGTCCCCTCAGCGAGATCAACGTCACGCCGCTGGTCGATGTGATGCTTGTGTTGCTGATTATCTTCATGGTTTCGGCTCCGCTGATTACAGTCGGCGTTCCGGTGGAACTGCCCAAGACCGAGGCCAGCGCCGTCGAGGTCAAGGAAAAGCCGGTGGCTGTTTCCATCAAGGAAGACGGCAGCATCTATGTGGGCGAGGCCGAGGTCAGCTGGGAACAGTTGCCGCTGCGCGTCGCGGAAGAGGGCGGTGAAAACGCGACAGAAAAGTCTGTCTTCATCCGTGCCGATGGCCGCGCCCCCTATCAGGCTGTGGCACGCGTAATGGCGCGTCTGTCGTCGTCGGGTTTCACCAAGCTGAACCTGATTACCGACACCGCCGAGGCGGCAGGAGCCTAAGACCGGATGCGTAAGCCATCCCCCGCACTGGTTGGTTCGGTTGCACTGCATGTCGGTGTGGCGGCGCTTGCGCTTCTCACCTTGACGGGCCGTAAGATCGAACCTGTGCCGATGGTCAATTCGGTACCGGTCAGCATTGTTTCGGACATGGTGATCGAGGCCGGTCCGGCCGATAATCCGCAGCCGGAAGATAGCCCCGAAGACGGATCGTCCGCGCCGTTGATCTCGCCGCCAGAACCGGATCCAACCCCGGCTCCGCCGACACCGACGCCGCCAGCGCCCAAGCCGCCGACTCCGCGTCCGACCCCGCCAGCACCGACCCCGCGACCGACACCGGCTCCGAGGCCAACGCCAGCACCTACGCCGACTCCACGTCCGACGCCTGCGCCGACACCGCCCAAGAAGGCAGAACCGACGCCGCCGCGTACCAATCCGGCCCCTGCACGCCCTAACCCGACGCCGCCGCGCACCAATCCGACACCGGCGACCCCCAGCCGCCAGCCGCCGCGCGAGGAAGGCGTCAATCTGGCCGATCTGGTCAATGGCCCACGCCGCGTGACCGGCAATACGGGGCGTCCTGCTGCGGGCCAGCAGGGCCGCGGCACTGCACCACAGGCTGTAGGCCGTCCGGCGCTTCAGGCACTGGGGGCGCAGGTGCGTCCACAGCTGAACTGTGATCTGGTCGATGCGGGCGAAGTGGTGCGGGTGATTGTGCGTCTGGACGAGCGTGGCCGTCTGGTGCGTGCGCCACAGGTGCAAGGTCGCGGCACACCAGCTTCCGCGCGGGTGGTCAGCGCTATCAACGCAGCTGTGCCGTTCACCATGCCTTCAGGTTACGAGGAACAGGATCTGCCGTTCGCGTTTAATACAGCAGACTTCTGCTAGGGACATCCGTTCATAAACGGGTTTCAAAATACGGATAAACAGGGGGCGGCCTACCGTTCCCGACAGACTTGGAGATCAAAGGTGCGCAACAAAACTTGGCTAGGCTTGGCGGTTCTTGCGGCAATGGCACCGGCGGTGGCGACAGCGCAGGTTTCCAATCGTGGCCAGACCGAAGACATCATCATCAGTCAGGCGGACCTGACGCCTCTGCAGATCGCCGTTGTGCCCTTTACCGGTATGAACGGGCCGCAGATTTCCGATGTCATCAGCGGCAACCTGAAGCGTTCGGGCTTCTTTTCGCCGCTCAATCCGGCCAGTTTTGTTGAAACCGGCCTGACCCTGGCCAACTCGCCCAACTATCCGCAATGGACCTCGATCGGCGCACAGGCCGTGCTTTATGGCGGTGTAACCCAGCGTGCCGATGGCCGTGTGGATGTGGGCTTCCGCCTTTATGATCCGTACCGTCAGTGCCAGCTGGTCAGCTATCAGTTCACGGCAACCGCCGAACAATGGCGCCGTATGGCCCACAAGATTTCGGACGTGGTCTATCAGCGTCTGACCGGCGAGCAGGGCTATTTTGACAGCCGCGTGCTGTTCGTGGCCGAAAGCGGCAGCCAAACCAACCGCCGCAGCCGTCTGACCATTGTGGATCAGGATGGTTATAACCCCGTCTTCCTGACCCAGGGCGACGAGGTGATTATGTCGCCGCGCTTCTCGACCCATAATCCGGACGAGGTTACCTATGTGGCGCTCGGCAAGGATTACAGCCGTATCTACCTCTATAATCTGGCGACCGGTCGCCGCGAGAGTCTGGGCGAGTTTGACGGTCAGGTTCTGGCTCCGCGCTTTTCGCATGACGGTTCCAAGATGGCCTTCTCCATCATCCGTCACGGCAATACCGACGTCTATGTCATCAATCTGCGCACCCGCCAGCTTTCGCGCCTGACGTCTGATCCCGGTATCGATACCTCGCCGTCTTTCAGTCCCGACGGATCGCAGATCGTGTTTACTTCCGACCGTTCCGGCTCGGCACGTCTTTACACCATGCGCGCTGACGGTTCGGGCCAGCGCCCGATCAGCCGTGGCGGCGGCATCTATACGGCTCCGGCATGGTCGCCGCGTGGCGACATGATCGCTTTCACCAAACAATCGGGTGGCCGTTTCCATACGGGCGTGATGAACACCGACGGCACCGGCGAGCGCATCTTGTCGTCCTCCTATCTGGAAGAGGGCGCATCATGGGCGCCGAATGGTCGCTATGTGATGTTTGCCCGCCAAAGTCCGGGGGGTGATACCCGTCTGTGGACGGTGGACCTGTCGGGCCGCGTAGTAGCACAGGCCGGTTATACCGAACGTGGTTCAAGCCCGGCATGGTCGGGTCTGCTGGATGCGCCTCCGGCCAATCTGGGCGTGAACCAAGGCCCGGATTCGTGTGCAGCTTCATAAGCTTGTAACGATCGGGATCATCCGCTTCACTCCTGCGTTATCAGAGGGTCTATCGCTGGTACGCAGGCGTGAGGCGATGTAGCTACATCTCACTTTTTAAAGCTCAGCTTGGATCGCGCAGGGCGATCCATTCTTTCGGAGTCGATCATGACCAAGGTTTCGATCATCAAGGTGGCAACCATCGGCGCAATCGCTGCTGCCATGGCTGCCTGTACGCCTAAGCCGCCGGTGGAAACGGCCACGCCGACCCCGCCGCCTACCGCAACCAATCCGAGCTATCCGACGGCCCCGACCGGTCCGGTTGATGGTAACAACACCGGTCCGGTGGCCGGTTCGGAACAGGACTTCGTCATCAATGTCGGCGACCGCATCTATTTCGACCTTGATTCGTATGAAGTGAACGCCGAGGCCGGCATGCGTCTGGGCGCGCAGGCCCAGTGGCTGCAACGCTATCCGTCGGTCAACATCCGTATCGAAGGCAATGCCGACGAACGCGGTACCAGCGAATACAATCTGGCTCTGGGCGCACGTCGTGCAGAATCGGTTCGCAACTTCCTGATCTCGCGCGGCATTCCGGCCAACCGCATCGACACCATCTCGTTTGGCAAGGAACGTCCGATCGCCGAAGGTTCGAATGAAGCCGCATGGGCGCAAAACCGTAATGCGCGCACCGCGATTGCTTCGGGTGCCCCGCGCTAAGCGGTCGTCACCACGGCTAAAAAGAACAGGGTGTCGCCTTTGCGGGCGGCACCTTTTTCTTTGGGCTTTTCATCGTGGTTCGACTGATACAAACAGGGGCGGATTTTCGGGGGAGCATCGGATGGCCAAGGCCGCATCAACTATAGAACAGGCAGACGGTTCGCATTCAGACGCGCACAGTGCCTGTCCCGATTGCGGCGCACCGGCTCGTGGCAAGTTCTGTGTGGATTGCGGTCAGGAAATCCATGTGCATCGCACCCTGTACCATCTGGGACATGAGCTTCTGCACGGGGTCATGCATTTTGACGGTCGCTTCTGGCGCACCTTGCCCCTTTTGGTGGCCAATCCCGGAAAGCTGACGCGCGAATGGATCGCGGGCAAGCGCACACGCTATGTGTCACCTCTGGCCATGTTCCTGTGCACCCTGTTCGTCATGTTCATGGCGCTCAGCTTTGCGCCGCCGCCCAGCAATGTGGTGGTGAACCTGCCGGACCAGATCGCTATTGAAAAAGCCAGGCTGGTCGAGGCGGAAAAAACTGTCGCCGAGGCGCAAGCTACGATTGATGCAGCCACGGACGGCGCAGAGGCCGGTGTGGCTGCCGGACAGATGGCGGCGGCCCAGCAGCGTGTGACGCGTAGCAAGGAACGTCTGGCCTATCTGGAAACCGAAGCGCGAGAAGGCCGCAGGGACGGGCTGAAACCCGGTAGCTGGCAGGCGCAGGTGGCGGACCTGAAGTTCGATGATGCCGACAATCCGCACAGCCTTAGCGGGACGGTTTCCAAGAAGCTCAAAAACCCCGACCTGGCCGTCTATAAGCTTCAGCAAACGACCTATAAATTTGCTTTCCTGCTGGTGCCTCTATCCATTCCCTTCATGGCGTTGATCTTTTTGTGGCGACGCCAGTTCACCCTGTATGACCACGGGGTGTTTGTCCTTTATTCGCTGACCTTTATGGCCCTTTTGCTGATGGTCGGTATGATATTGGGCAGTGTGTTTTCAAGCGCAGCCAGCGTGGTTGCGGGCCTGTGCATGGCACTGGCCCCTGTCCATATCTTTGCCCAATTGAAGGGCACATATAGTCTGGGTGTCTGGGGCGCATTGTGGCGAACCATGGTGCTGGGCGTGTTCTGCACCATGGTGATAAGTTTCTTTATCATCGCCATCATCTATCTAGGCCTTGGGCACTAATAGAGTGGAGACACTCATGGTTGACTTGCAGGCTCGCGCAAACGGTGGAACGAACAACGACATGAACAACAAGCCTTTTCGCCTCAAACGCTCTGCGGTCGCAACCGCTGTCGGCCTGTGCCTGATTGGCGGAGGTTTCGCTATGGCCCAGCAACAGCCGCTGGAACCGGTACAGTGGGACAAGCGCCGTCTGGACCAGTTGGACCGTAATGTGCGCCGTCTGGAGCGCGCCCTCACCCAGCGCAATGCCGCAGGACAACCCGTGCTGGTCGAGCCCGATCCCGAAGTGGTTGCCCTGCAAGGTCAGGTCGAGATTTTCGAGCGCCGTTTGGGTGACCTCGAGGCCACCTTCCGCCGTGTGAACGCCGAAAGCGAGCGCATGACGTTCGATCTGGACGAGGCCAATCGCAAGAATCGCGAATTGTCGTCGCGTGTCGGCACCTTGGAAAACCGTCTCAAGGCGATGGAAGAAGAGGCCGAGTTGAATGCACCGGTGGTGGCCAACTCACCCACCGGTAATGCGGTCGGTGACCTTCAGGCCGCGATGCGTCTCAGCAGCGATGATGCCCGTCGCGGCATGCGAGCTTTAGAGACGGTGACGGTAACATGGCCCGATACGCCGCAGGCGCGTGAAGCCTTCAGCCGGTTGGGTGATATGTATGTCGCTTCGCGCGATAGCGCCTCTGCCGTCAGCTTTTATGCCCAGGCTCTGAATGGTTGGCCGCGCACGCCCTGGGCGGCTGAAACCACGCTGAAACTGGCCGAGGCTCTACGGGTGACCGACCGCAAGACGCAGGCCTGTGCCACCTTGACCGACTTCACCCGCCGCTATGGCGAGACGGCGACGGCCCAACAAAAGACCCGCGCCACCCAGATGCGCACCCGCGCGGAGTGCAGCTGATCTCAGTATCCGAAACGGACGGGCTGAAGGCGCGGGTGTTCCACCACCTTTCAGCCTATCTGGAACACGGAAGACCTGAGCCTGTGGCCGTTGGCCTGTCGGGCGGCGGCGATAGCCTCGCGCTTCTGGCACTGGTCTGTGAATGGGCCAAGGGGGCGGATCGTTCGGTTCTGGCCCTGACCGTGGATCACCGTCTCAACCCTGCCAGTGCAGACTGGACAGCCCAGGCGGGGCGCATGGCCAAACAGTTGGGCGCGCAGTGGTGCGCTCTGCACTGGATGGATGCCGCAACAGGCGCAGGGGTACAGTCCCGCGCCCGTCAGGCCCGTCATGGATTGCTGGCGGATGCGGCTCGCGAGGCGGGGGCGACAATGCTGGTTCTGGGCCATACGGCCGATGACGCAGCTGAAAATCATTGGATGCGAGCCGAAGGCACACCGGTTGGCCGCCTGAGGGTCTGGTCGCCCTCTCCGGTTTGGCCGCAGGGACACGGCATCAGCCTGCTGCGGCCCCTCTTGTCCGAGCGCCGACAGACCTTGCGGGATTATCTACAAGAACGGGGTCTGGTTTGGATTGATGATCCGGCCAATCAGGATGTGCGTTATAGCCGCGTGCGGGCACGTCTAGCCTTGAACGGAGCATTGCCTGTTGAAAGGTTAGAAGCTTCAAGGCCATTTGTGTGGAAGTCGAGATGCAGGCCCGAGGCCCATGCAGGTGTCTTGCGGTTTTCACGACGAGACATGCTTGAGGCCCCCGACCGCATACTGGCGATGGCCCTGCTGTGTGTTTCGGGTGGGACTGTGCCGCCAAGAGGCGCACGGCTGGCGCAACTGAAAGCGCGGTTGGCGGCAGGCGAGGATGGCGTGGCGGTCCTGAGCGGTACCCGGATCGAGATGCAGGGCGATGACCTGACCCTGATGCGCGAGGCTGGAGAACAGAGGCGCGCGGGGCTGGAGCTGCAAATCTTGCAAATGGACAGGCCCATGGTTTGGGATGGGCGATTTTCGGTGCGTATAGCCGAGCCGGACTGGATGATTATGACCGCCAAAGGACGATTAAATCGTCTGGCTGAAAAACATCGCCGTGACCTGTCAAACCTGTCGCCTGCCGCAAGGTCAAGTTTGCCAATTCTGCATAATATAAAGACAGATCAATATGTTCCGGCATGGTCAATGGCTGAAGTCCGCTGTCTTGTCGCGCCCCGCTTTCTTACAAACTGCCTTGTCGATGCGGACGAAACGCCGCAGGAGAGCGCACTGTTTGACCTGTGGCATGGCGAAACTGTTCCGACTGCCCTATTTTCCTGAGTGAATGACTGTGTCCGGCATGGCTCTGTGGCTGTGTCGGGGAACCGAGGACCGCATGAACCTGCGAAATATTGCCATCGGCGCCGGGATCCTGTTGATCATGGCCGTGGTGTACTCAACCATGACCCAGAACGGGGGCTTGGCTTCCAAAGCCGTTGCGCCTGGCGCTGCGGGGCGTCCGGCGGAGATCAACTATTCCCAGCTGATTACCGCTATTGAAGCGCAAGAAATCAAAGAGGTCACTGTACGCGGTGAGTCCGTCAGTGGTGTCTATAAGAATGACAGCCGGTTTACGACCGTCCTGCCGTTCCCCAACCCCGAGCTGATCGACAAGATGAACGCGGCGGGCATTGCTGTGGACGGTAAGTCCACCAAGGCCCCGTGGTGGTCTGGTGTGCTGGGCCTGTTGCTGCCGGTCGTCCTGATCATCGCCTTCTGGCTGTTCATAATGAACCGCATGCAGGGTGGCTCCAAGGGCGCAATGGGCTTTGGTAAGTCCAAGGCCAAGCTGTTGACCGAGCATAAGGGCCGCAAGACCTTTGCCGACGTCGCCGGCGTGGACGAAGCCAAGGAAGAGCTGCAAGAGGTCGTGGACTTCCTGAAGGATCCGTCGAAATTCCAGCGTCTGGGCGGCAAGATTCCGAAGGGTGCGCTGCTGGTCGGCCCTCCGGGTACCGGTAAGACCCTGCTGGCCCGTGCTGTGGCCGGTGAGGCGGGCGTGCCCTTCTTCTCGATCTCGGGTTCGGACTTTGTGGAAATGTTCGTCGGTGTGGGTGCCTCGCGCGTCCGCGACATGTTCGAACAGGCCAAGAAGAATGCCCCGTGCATCATTTTCATCGATGAAATCGACGCCGTGGGCCGTCACCGTGGTGCGGGCCTTGGCGGCGGCAATGACGAGCGCGAACAGACGCTCAACCAGCTGCTGGTCGAGATGGACGGCTTTGAGGCGTCTGAAAACATCATCCTGATCGCTGCAACCAACCGTCCGGACGTACTGGACCCGGCTCTGCTGCGCCCCGGTCGTTTCGACCGTCAGGTCACTGTGCCGAACCCCGACGTTTCGGGCCGCGAACACATCCTGCGCGTTCACATGAAGGATGTGCCGCTGTCGGCTGACGTCAACGTCAAGACCATTGCCCGCGGTACGCCCGGTTTCTCGGGTGCCGACCTTGCCAACCTTGTCAACGAAGCGGCCCTGACTGCCGCGCGCAAGGACCGCAAGATGGTCACCCAACGCGATTTCGAAGACGCCAAGGACAAGGTCCTGATGGGTTCGGAACGCAAGTCTATGGCCATGAGCGAAGACGAAAAGCGCCTGACCGCTTATCACGAAGCCGGTCACGCCATTGTCGCTCTAAACGTCAAGAAGACCGATCCGGTCCACAAGGCCACTATCGTTCCGCGCGGCCGTGCGCTGGGCATGGTGATGCAGTTGCCGGAAGGCGACCGCTATTCCATGAGCTATCAGCAGATGGTCGATCGTATCGCCATTCTGGCCGGTGGCCGTGTGGCCGAAGAGCTGATCTTCGGCAAGGAAAACATCACCTCGGGCGCATCGTCGGATATCGAACAGGCGACCAAGATGGCCCGTGCCATGGTCACCCGCTGGGGCTATTCGGATGCTCTGGGCACCGTGGCCTATGGCGAAAACCAGGAAGAGGTCTTCCTCGGTCACTCAGTGTCGCGCACACAGAACATCTCTGAAAAGACCGCCCAGATCATCGACGACGAAGTGCGCCGTCTGGTCACCGGTGGCTGGGACGAAGCACGCCGTATCCTGACCGAGAAGGCTGCGGACCACGAAGCTCTGTCGCAAGCCCTGCTGGAATACGAAACCCTGTCGGGCGAAGAGATCAACCAGCTTCTCAAGGACGGCACGCCGCCGAACCGCGAGGATGTGGGTGAGCCGATCTCGGGTCCGTCTTCATCGGTGCCAATCACACCCGAAGAAAGCGCCACGCCTTCCAAGGATGTGACGCCGGAAGAACAGGTGGCGGCTGATATCGCGGCAGCCACGGGTGTTCCGGTCTCGGAGCCGCAAGAGAACAAGCCCTCGGCCTGACAGGTTTAGGGTAAAATGAAAGGGGGCGGTACCTTGCGGTACCGCCCCTTCTTTTTGCCTTGAGCCGCTATCAGTCGCGATAGTTGAGAGCCGGAGCGCGATCGCCCAGCAAGGCACGATATTCGAAGTTCGGGCCGCGACGGCGTTCGAACTCGGCGGTGGCCTCGGCGATCACGTCCGGCGACTGGAACAGTTCGGCAGTTGTCAGGGCCAGTGTCTTGGCGGCCAGATGGGCACCCTTCAGGCCGATGGTGGACCCTGCCGCCACCACATTCTGCCAGCTGTGACCGGCCGAACCGGGCACGAAGGTGGCCGTGGACAGGCCCACCGTAGGCGTCACCCACGATACGTCCGACACATCGGTCGAGCCGCCAAAATCACCGCCGATAACAGCATCTTCGATCTGGCCCACGCTGGCGAGGTCCGGCTTGGTGGTCAGGGTCTTCTGGATTTCGGTGGCCAGAGCGATTTCTTCGGGCGTCCACTCGATACCGCCCACCGAACGCAGATTGCGGTCCATGACATTCATCAGGGCTTGGTTCGGCAGCATCGAATAGACACCGCCAATGGCCTCGAACTCGACACGGGTGCCGGTGCCCAGCGCCGCGCCGTCTGCCGCCAGTTTCACGCGTTCCAGAACATCACGCACAATCTCGGGATTGTTGTGACGCACATAGTAATAGGCCTCGGCATAGGCCGGAACCACGTTCGGGGCCTTGCCGCCATCGGTGATGGCATAGTGGATGCGGGTACGGTCTGGGATATGTTCGCGCATCAGGTTGACCATGGCGTTCATGGCCTCGATGCCGTCCAGAGCCGAGCGGCCCTTGTCCGGTGCGGCAGCGGCGTGGGACGAGGTGCCATAGAAGCGGAACTTGCCCGAGACGTTGGACATGGTGTCGCCCTGACGGGCCGAGTTCACATTGCCGGGGTGCCAGTGCAGGCTGACATCGACATCGTCGAACAGACCGTCACGGACCATATAGACCTTGCCCGAACCGCCTTCTTCGGCGGGGGTGCCATAGACGCGCAGCTCGCCCTTGATGTTGTTGGCCTGCATCCAGGCCTTTACGGCGATGGCCGAATGGACCGAGGCGGCACCGAACAGGTTGTGACCGCAACCGTGACCGGCATGGCCACCGGCGCTTTCCTGAACGGGGTTCAGGGTTTGGGACAGGCCCGGCAGGGCATCATACTCGGCCAGAACTGCGATGACGGGGCCATCGCCATTTTTAAAGCTGGCCAGAAACGCGGTCGGCTCGTTGGCGATACCGGTTTCGACATTAAAGCCTGCATCACGCAGTTGCTGCGCCAGTAGGGCTGAACTCTGGTGTTCCTGATAGCCCAGCTCTGCGAACTTCCACAGTTCCAGCGCAGCATGATCGAGAGCGGCCTGATTGTTCTCGACGGTCGAGACAATGGCGCTCTGGTGTTCTGCGCTAAGCGGTCCGGCGACAGCGTTTGAGGAAAGTGCGAGGGCGGCCATGCCGAAAGCGGCGGCCGTGATGGCGCGCATGGAGATCTGGCGACGCGAAGCCTGTTTCATGGTCTGCTCCGTTACTCTTGAAGGTACTGAATAAGAGAAGGGCGGAAGGCGATGGTCGCCTTCCGCCCCGAAGAACTCAAGTCCGCTTAGAAGGACTTGCGGACGCTGGCATACCAGTAGCGCCCATAGGGCTGGTACACCGTGCCGACATAACCATCGGCGGACAGCGGGGGCTGCTCGTCGGTGATGTTGCGGACACCGACACGGACCGATGTGTCGGACATCATGCCGCCGAACTTGTCGGCACCGAACTCGTATTCGGCATACAGGTTGGCGGTGATGGTGGAGTCTACTGTCCAGTAGTCGCCCGCCGAGTTGGTGATGCTGTCATCGTATAGCGACGAGATGTACTGGGTGAATGCACCGACGGTCCAGGCATCCTTGTTCCAGGTGGCCGACAGCGACCACTTCCATTCCGGACGACCCAGATCGGCGATCATGTCGCCCATCGAACCGGAAACCCAGATGTTCGGATCCAGTTCGCCCGAACCGATGGCGTCCGACAGCTTTTGTGTGTCCGGTGCCATGTCCAGATAGTATTTCAGCAGGTGCGAGACGTTCAGATTGGCGCTGAAATCACCATACTGAGTGCCACGCAGGCGCCACATCACGCCGAGGTCCAGACCCTCAACCGTTTGCGGTTGCTGGTTGGTATAGGCATCGGTGATGTAGAGAACTTCGCCCACAGCTTCCAGACCGGTACCGGCAAAGATGCGTCCGTCGGCAGCGGTGGCATCGCCACGCACGACGTTCGGGTTGTACGAGCCGTTCTTGCGCAGCAGATAGTCCAGCGTCAGGGCGTTCTGGCCACGGAACAGGCCGACCATGCCGGTCTGCTCGACCTGCCACCAGTCGGCGGTGATGGTGAAGTCACCCAGTTCTGCCGGAATGAAGCGCGGTTGGATGACCAGACCGACCGAGAAGGTTTCCGATTCTTCCGGTTGCAGGTCCGGATTACCGGCGCGGCGCTCTTGCGTCGATTTACGGGCGTGGTTCTGGTTGAAATCGTCACGCCACGGTTGGGCGACCTTGGAAGCCATCGAGGCACCGCAGTCACGCAGACCATTGGCCAGCGCACCCTGGCGGTTCAAAGCCTCGCAATAGACCCAGTCAACCGACTGGTTTGAGCGGGTGATCTGGGTGGCGTTAATCTGTTCCAGGTTCGGTGCGCGGAAGCCTTGCGCCCACGAGGCACGAACACGGAAGCCGTCAACAATATCCCATGCACCGGCAATCTTCGGCTTGGCCACCGAGCCAAAGTCCGAATACTCCTCGAAGCGACCAGCCAGCTGGACTTCGAGATTGTGGACCAGAGGGATGCCCATGTCCGGCGATACCAGCGGAGCGGCGACTTCCAGATAGGCCGAGAAGACGTCGCGTTCGCCATAGGTATCCGGATTTTCCGACTGGTTGATCAGGTCCGAAGACTTGACGCCGGCTAGATTGGTATAGCGGATCGTGCCGTCAACACGGTCGTCACGGTCATCGTGCTGGGTTTCGGTACGCAGTTCGATACCGGCCGCGATACCGACCGGACCGGCCGGAAGCTGATAGATGTCAGGACGCGAGATCTTGAAGTCCCACAGGCCCAGCTCGGTCTTGGTACGGCGCACCATGTCCACACGGATGGCGTCCAGTGCGGCCTGGTTCGACGGGGTGCCATCCCCGACCTGCACATTGCCGATCGTACCGCCGTTGAAGAAGTTGTAAGCGTCCGGCGTGGTCTTGGCGGCCCATTCCTGAAGCTTGGTTGCCGAGATGTTGTCCGAAACGTCCTTGGCGCTGGCTTCCGACCACATCAGGGCCGATTCCCAGTTCCAGCCATTCCATTCGCCGCGCAGACCGCCCAGCACGCGGAACTGTTTGTTGGTCACCTGCACGCTGATCGGACCCATGTCCGAGAAGCGATAGCCTGTCAGGGTGATGTTGGGATCACCTGCAATCGGGTTGTAGTGGTTGGAGCCCGGGATGATGAAGCTGACGCCAGCAGCGGTTGCGATCGGCTCTTGATAGGCTTGCGACTTGGCGTGGTAGAAGCCGATTTCACCAAAGGCTTCGACGGCATCATTGATTTCGTAACGGCCGGTCGTGAAGAGGTTGAAACGATCCACCTCTGGCATGACCGACAGACCCATGCGTGCCGTGTCGGCGTTCAAGTCTGCAGGCAGGTTGGTGCCATTGGCAAGGCAAACACCGTCTTGGGTCGGCGTGACACAGCTGGCGTGGCCGACCGGAACAACTGTAAAGGTTTGACCGCTGGTGCCGTTGGCGTTGCGCACGGTGAAGCGGCCCCACGGGGCCAGTTGTGACGTGCCATTCAGGCTGGAATGGTCTTCGAAACCGGTACCGGCGAACAGGCCACGCTTGTCATTGGTTGATGTATAGTCCTGATCCAGCGTGTTCAGCTCGCTGCGGTGGTCATAGTTGAAAAACAGGGACAGGTTGGCGCGGCCGTCCAGCAGGTCCTTGCCACCATATACCGACAGGTTGGTTTCGCGCATGCTGGTGCCCTCGGCACCTCCGTGCTGGGCCGACATTGTCCAGTTGTTCATGTCGTCGCGCAGGACGGTGTTGACCACACCGGCCACAGCATCGGCACCATAGATGGCGGCGGCACCATCGCGCAGCACTTCAAGGCGCTTCAGGCCCGATACCGGAATGGCATTGGTGTTGTAGGTCAGAACCGGAACGAGATGCTCGTTGGCCTGCGAGGTCGGGTGGCCGACAACGCGACGGCCGTTCAGCAGAACCAGTGTATTGCCGATGCCGAGGCTGCGCAGGTTGACCGAGCCGGTATCGCCACGCGCCGAGTTCGAGGTGTTCGGCTGATAGGCCGAGTTGAACGTCACATCGCCCATCTGCGGGATGGAGCGGAACAGATCATCGCCCGAAACCGGAGCGGCGGCGATGATGTCTTCTTCGGCCAGAACCGTCACCGGCAGGGCGGCAGTAACCTTGGCACCGCGAATCTGCGAACCGACGACAACGATCTCGTCAACGACGGTGGGTTCTTCTTCGGTAACGGACTGGGCTGTCGCCGAGGTAGCGAAGGCTACGCCGAGCAGGGCGCTGGAGGCCAGCATGGCTGCGCGCAGGGTGTGGCGGCCGGTGCGGTTTGACATCTTACGATGAGACATCTGTGTGGTTCCCCTCTGAAAACTTCTCGGACGGGTTTTTTTCGAAGCCGCCCGATCAGCGCAGCGTGGTCATGCCGGTGATTAAAGACCGGAATTTCCATAGCTGAGCTTTTGCAAGTTGTTGCAGGATGGAGACGACCTAGCAACCGTATAGAGGCGTAATATTGTTTAAATAGCGACGATACACGAGTGTGTTTTCTAAAAAACGCTTGTTATAAAGGATTTTTTAGAATGGTATCGCTTCAGAGTCTCGCACATTTTCGAGGCTGCGTTGCGTAATAGTGACGGTTTATATGCTTTAAAGTGGCCGCACTGTGGCGCTGGCGGAAAAGGCGGGGGATGACGATGCATCGTCGAATGAATTTGTGGGCGGCCGTTTCGGCGGCGGCACTGGTCGGTTTTGGCCCGATGGTGGCACCGGCCTTGGCGCAGGAAGCGGCGGTTCGTCCGGCGGCGGGCAGTGGCGGCGATATCGTCAGCTATGGCCAGATCCACAATCCGGTCATCGGCCGTGATGGCATGGTGGTGTCACAGTCCGATCTGGCCACTCGCGTTGGTGTCGAGATTTTGGCCAAGGGCGGCAATGCGGTGGATGCGGCGCTGGCCGTCGGCTTTGCCGAAGCTGTGACCCTGCCGCGTGCGGGCAATATCGGTGGCTCGGGCTATATGGTGATCCATATGGCGGCGACCGCAGATCGTCCGGCGCAGGATATCGCCATCAATTATTACGGTACGGCCCCTGCGGCCCTGACCGGCCAGACCCTGCTGGGCGCAGATGGAAAGTTTGACCGCTCGCACCCGTCCGATATGCGCAATGTGGCGGTGCCCGGCACGGTCATGGGCTTCCATGAAGCCTTTACCCGCTTTGCCTCCATGTCGTGGTTGGACCTGATCCAGCCCGCCATTAAACTGGCCGAGGACGGCTATGTGTTGAGCGACGGCGAGGCTGATGCCACGGGTGGACGGGCGCGTTTCCTTGCCCTCGATCCGGGAGCCGCCGAGGCCTATCTGAAGGCGGACGGCACCCCCTATCGTGCAGGCGAAGTCTTCAAGCAGCCGCTTCTGGCCCAGAGCCTGCGCGAACTGGCCGCCGGTGGTGCTGACAGCTTCTATAAGGGCGCACTGGCCCAGAAGATCGTCGACGGTATTCAGGCCCGTGGCGGCATGGTGACCATGGAAGACATGGCCAGCTATCGCGCCATCGTGTCCGAGCCGATCTGGGGTTCATACCGTGGCCACCGCATCGCCTATATGCCGCCGACGGCCTCGGGCGTTAGCGTGGCACAGGCCATGAATATGCTGGAGCATTTTGACCTCGCCGAAATGGGCTGGGGCAGTGTCGACAGCCTGCACCTGATTTCCGAAGTGATGAAGGTGGTCAATGCGGACCGCCGTCTGATCGGTGGCGATCCGCAATGGGCGACGCCGGCCAATGGTCTGGCCAGCAAGGGTTTTGCCGAGGAACGGGTAAAGCTGGTGTCGCTGGACAAGGTTCTGAACGGCAATCAGGTACCGGATGGCAATCCCTATCCGTATGAAAGCCAGGACACGACCCACTATTCGGT
Organism: Brevundimonas sp. BH3; assembly: GCF_045345115.1. Classification (GTDB taxonomy): domain Bacteria; phylum Pseudomonadota; class Alphaproteobacteria; order Caulobacterales; family Caulobacteraceae; genus Brevundimonas. Next base: position 2,671,772 of record NZ_CP150796.1, on the reverse strand, counting down.
GGCGGACAAGTTCGGCAATGCGGCCTCGGTCACCTATACCCTGTCCAACTCCTATGGTGCGCACGTTGCGCCGGCGGGCACGGGTATCCTGCTGAACAACCACGTCGACAACTTCTCGTGGGGCACCGAGGGCGAGCCGAACTCTCCGGCTCCGGGCAAGCGCTTGGGCTCGACCATAACGCCGATGATCGTGTTCAAGGACGACAAGCCGTGGCTGGTGACCGGGACACCGGGGGGCGGCTATATCATCGCCACCATGGTGCAACTGCTGTCCAACGTCATCGACCATGATCTGAACGTGGCCGAGGCCGCCATGCGTCCGCGCATCAATCAGGGCTGGGGCGGGGCACCGCTGGAGCTGGAGGGCGGTTTCTCGCCGGACGTGGAGCGCCTGTTGCGCGAGCGCGGTCACCGGACACGCGGCTCCAACACCATGGGCTCGACCCAGTCGATCATGATCGAGGGGGATCGCTTCTATGGGGCTGCCGATACGCGCAGACCTGATGCCTCGGCGCTCGGCGTGCGCTGAAAATAGTATACAATGGAAGGCCCGACCCTTGCGTCGGGCCTTTTCTTGTTGGACGACTGGTTCAGGAACTTCGTCTGAGGGGGCGGGGCGAATGGTGAGGGGCTTTTGATGCGTAAGATGATGATGGCGGGGGCTGCGGCTCTGGTTCTGGCAACGGGCACGGCCCCGGTGGCGATGGCGCAAACGCCGCCTGCGGCGACGGCGGTATGGCAGGATGGCCTGTTTGCGGTGCGCACCGATGCGGCACGCGGCAAGGTCAGCGCCCGCTTTGGTGCGCCGGACGCCTCGGGCGTGGTCGGGCGCTATCTCTATCAGCCGGGGATTTCGGCAGGCATCGGCATGGACGGCACCGGCCTTGACCGTTCGGCGCTGGGGCAGGCGCAAGTGGTGGCCTTTAGTGTCGTCGGAAACAAGGTCTTCGCCCGCTTCGAGAACAACCGCTATCGCGCCGAAGGGGCCAGCGACGACGAACAAAATGCCGTCGCCGCCAGCTTTGCCACCTCGATCATCTGGTCGGGCGATGTGCTTGAGCGTCATGCCGATGGCAGCATCAGTGTGGACCTGTCGGGTTTTCTGGAACGTGATGCCGTCAATATTGTCTCGCGCCTGAAACGGGCGGGGCAGGGCAGCTATAAACCAGCCCCCGGCCTGTCCTATCTGGAAGCGGGCGAGACGCTGGTCTTCCCTGACAATGTCGAGTTCCAAACCGTCCAGACCTATACATCCGACGAGCCTGCCGGATCGATTGGCCGCGTGGCCCCTGATGGACGTTCACTGTCGCTGGCCATTCGCCACAGCTTTATCCGCCTGCCGGATGACGGCTTTACCCGCGTGCCGCACGATCCGCGCTCGGGCACCTCGGCGCAGATCACCGTGACCGATTTTGCCACCGATCTGGATACGCCGGTGGTCAGCCGTCTGGCCCGCCGTTTCCGTCTTGAAAAGACCGATCCGTCGGCGGCACGCTCGCGCGTGAAGAAACCGATTGTCTTCTATGTCGATCGCGCAGCGCCCTTGGCCATTCGTCAGGCCCTGATCGAGGGCGGCATGTGGTGGGCCGAGGCGTTCGACAAGGCGGGTTATATCGATGCCTTCCGTGTCGAGGTTCTGCCCGAGGGCGCGCATCCGATGGATGCCCGCTACAACATCATCGCCTGGGTGCACCGCGAGACGCGCGGCTGGTCCACCGGCACCAGCGTCAATGATCCGCGCACCGGCGAGATTGTGCGCGGCGTGGTGCAGTTGGGGTCGTTGCGCGACCGTCAGGACAAGATGATTTTCGAGGGGCTGTTGGGGGCCGACAAGTCCGGCACCGGTCTTGCCGATGATCCCGACCAGTTGGCCTATCACCGCCTGCGCCACCTGTCGGCGCACGAGATCGGCCATGCGCTGGGCATCTCGCATAATTTTGCCGCCTCGCGTTATGAGGGCCGCGCCTCGGTCATGGACTATCCGGCTCCGTGGGTAATCGCGCGCGATGGTGAACTGGACGTGTCGGGCGCATATACGACGGGCGTCGGGGCGTGGGACCAGTTCACGGTCGACTGGCTATATGGCGACAAACCGGGCGTTAATCCGGTGGCGCGTCGTGCGGCATTGGCCGCCGAGGCGCAGGCCAAGGGCTATCGTTTTGTCTCTGACAACGACACGCGTCCGCTGGGTTCGCTGCAACCCTATGGGGCCATGTGGGACAATGGAGAGGACCCTGTCGCGGAGCTGGCCAATGTGATGGAGGTGCGCCGCATCGCCCTGTCGCGCTTTGGTCTGAACAACCTGCCGGACGGTGCGCCTATGGCGGACCTGCGTCGTGTGATCGTGCCGATCTATCTGTATCATCGTTATCAGACGACAGCCGTCGCCCGCCAGATTGCAGGGCTGGACTATGGCTATGCCGTCAAGGGCGACGGCCATGAGCGGGCGGTATCGGTGGATGCGGCTACGCAACGTGCATCGCTGGATGCTTTGATGGGGGTTTTAGCCCCTGCGCAACTGGATATTCGTGACGACCTTCTGGACCTTCTGTCATCGGAGCAGTCGGGTAATAATGAGCGCCAGTTCGGCATCGAACTGTTCGAGGGCCGTGTGGGCGGGGTATTCGATCCGGCCTCGGCGGCTTCGGCATCCAGCGAAGTGGTCTTTGAAACCCTGCTGGCCCCCGAGCGTCTGAACCAGTTGGTCGAACAAAGCCGCCGTGATGCGGGGCAGTTGTCCCTGACCGAGGTGCTGGACCGTCTGCAAACCGAACTGGCGGGCAGCGCCGGTCTGTCGCCACGTCAGGCCGAACTGCGCCGTGTGGTTCGCAGCCGCTATGCCTCGTATCTGGGGACACTGGCCGAAGGGCATGCCCTGAACCCGACCGCCAAGGCGACGGTTCTGGATGCCGGTAAGCGCTTTGGCGAGGCGCTGAAACGCAATCGCGGGGATCGTCTGGAAGTGGCCCACTCCACCTATCTGGGCAACATCCTGACGGGACCCGTTGAAGGCTGGGCTGTGCTGAAGGTCGCGCAGGCGGTGCCGCCCGGAGCCCCGATTTAATCGGGGCGACCAACGAGGAAGCGGCCCTGATTTAATCGGGGACTATCTAAATCCCTTCGTCATCCTCCGGCTTGACCGGAGGACCCAGTGGCGCGCGATAGCGCGAAAACAGCAGGCACCGTGAGTGAAACCAAGATCACCTCCGGTGCCGCTGGATCCCCCGATCTGCGCCGCATAGCGGCTTGTCGGAGGATGACGGCGGCTAGAAGGGATTAAGCCGCGGCCCCTGATCTTCACACAATGCCCTGATCCAGCGGGTGACGGTCCGGATGCGGGCGGTGTCGGCCAAATCGTGGTGGATGCTGAGCCAGAAACGGCGTTGCAGCAGCACCTGCGGCAATATCCGCACCAACCCGTCTGCCATGAAACAGGGCAGCACCCCGATGGCCCCGCCAGAGCCGATTATCTCTTGCTGAGCGCGGATCGAGGACGAGGCCAAACGGGCATGAAGACCGGCGGAGACCTCGCACAGATAGTTCAACTCCGGCGCATAGATCAGGTCCTCGACATAGCCGGTCATCACATGCTGGGTCAGTGCCGCAATACTCTCGGGGGTGCCGTTCGCGACCAGATAGTCGGGGTGGGCGTACAGCGCCAACTGATAGTCGGTCAGTGGCGTCGTCACGAGGCGGGCAGCATCGGGTTGGCTAAGCGTGATGGCCAGATCGACCTCGCGGCTGGACGGTGACAGAAAGCCCGAGTTTGCCGCCAGCTCGATACGGATGCCGCGCCCTTCGCGCAAAAGGCGCGGCAGGGCGGGGGCCAGAATGGCGGTGCCGAACCCCTCGGAGGTAGAAATCCTGACTGTACCGCTGACGGTATCGGGACGCACAGCCTGTTCGCCTTCTTGCAGCGCATGTTCGGCCGCTTCGATGGATTTCAGGAACTGTGCCCCCGCCGCTGTCAGGCGCAATCCCGAGCGGTCGCGCACGACGAGGGTGGCCTTTAACGCCGTCTCCAGTCGAGCGACGCGGCGCCCGACCGTGGCGGCATCCATGCCCAGCCTGTCACTGGCGCGACCCAGCGTTCCCGAACGTGCCGCCTCGGCAAAAACACGTGCATCATCCCAGTCGAACATCTCTAAGTCTGCATATTTGCATCATAGGTATTGCGTTATTGCATTATGGCAAGTCGGGCAGGATTGATAGGACTTGAGGCAACGAGCCGGAAAATTCCGGCCACCTCTGGAAACATCAGGAAGGGCGGGACGCTATGCGCGACATCAACCACTTCATCAACGGCAGCAGCTTCACGGGCGCTTCGGGCAAGTTCGGCGATGTGTTCGATCCGAACACCGGCGAGGTTCAGGCCCGCGTGCAACTGGCCACCGTGTCGGAAATGGACAAGGCCGTTCAGGCCGCGCAGGCCGCTTTCGAGGGCTGGTCCAACACCAATCCGCAACGCCGCGCCCGCGTGATGTTCGAGTTCAAGCGTCTGGTCGAAGCCAATATCGACGAGCTGGCCGCCCTGCTGTCCAAAGAGCACGGCAAGGTCATCGCTGACTCCAAGGGCGACATCCAGCGCGGTCTGGAAGTGATCGAGTTCGCCTGTGGCATCCCGCACGCCCAGAAGGGTGAATACACCTTTGGCGCCGGTCCGGGCATCGATGTCTATTCCATGCGCCAGCCGCTGGGCGTGGTGGCGGGTATCACCCCGTTCAACTTTCCGGCCATGATCCCGATGTGGATGTTCGGCGTGGCTATTGCCGCCGGTAACACCTTTATCCTCAAGCCGTCCGAGCGTGATCCATCCCTGCCGGTGCGACTGGGCGAACTGATGATGGAAGCCGGTGCCCCTGCCGGTGTGCTCAACGTGGTGCATGGCGACAAGGTCGCCGTGGACGCCATCCTCGAGCACCCGCTGGTTCACGCCGTCAGCTTCGTCGGATCGTCCGACATCGCCCACTATGTCTATCAAAAGGGTGCCCAGAACCATAAGCGCGTTCAGGCCATGGGTGGTGCCAAGAACCACGGCATCATCCTGCCCGACGCCGACATGGATCAGGTCATCAAGGACCTGACGGGCGCAGCCTTCGGCTCGGCTGGCGAGCGCTGCATGGCGCTGCCGGTTGTTGTTCCTGTCGGCCAGCGTACCGCAGACGAACTGCGCGAGCGTCTGGTCTCGGAAATCCCGAACCTGCGCGTGGGCGTGTCCACCGACAATGACGCCCACTATGGTCCGGTCGTGACGCAAGCGCACAAAGAGCGCGTGATCGGCTGGATCAACAAGGGCGTTGAAGAAGGTGCCGAACTGGTCGTCGATGGCCGCGAGTTCAGCCTGCAAGGTCATGAGAAGGGCTTCTTCATCGGCCCGTCGCTGTTCGACCATGTGAAGCCGGAAATGTCGGCCTATAAGGAAGAAATCTTCGGTCCGGTGCTGCAAATCGTGCGCGCCGCCAGCTTCGAAGAAGCCTTGGCTCTGCCGTCGAACCACCAGTACGGCAATGGCGTTGCCATCTTCACCCAGAACGGCCGCGCAGCCCGTGATTTCGCCGCCCGCGTGAACGTCGGCATGGTCGGCATCAACGTGCCGATTCCGGTGCCGGTCGCCTATCACACCTTTGGTGGCTGGAAGCGTTCGGCATTTGGCGACATCAACCAGCACGGCATGGAAGGCGTCCGTTTCTGGACCAAGACCAAGACCGTGACCGCACGCTGGCCCGACAGCGAACTGGAGCACACGGACTCGTCCTTCGTCATCCCGACCATGGGTTAAGGGGACGGGCATGGACTTCCAACTGAACGAAGACCAGCGGGCCATCGAAGAGGCGGCCCGCGCCTTTGCCGAGGTCGAATTGCTGCCGCACTCGGCCAAGTGGGACGAGGAAAAATACTTCCCGCGCGAGCAGCTTAAGCTCGCTGCCGAAATGGGCTTTGCCGGTATCTATGTCGGCGAAGAACATGGCGGTATGGGTCTTGGCCGCATGGAAGCGGCAGTGATCTTTGAAGAGCTGTCGCGCGGTGACGTGGCGACTGCGGCCTTCATCTCGATCCACAACATGGCCTCGTGGATGATCGACAAGTTCGGGTCGTCTGAGCTTCGCGCCCGCATGGTGCCGTCGCTGGTGGCGATGGACAAGATCGCCAGCTACTGCCTGACCGAGCCGGGTTCCGGTTCAGATGCGGCGGCGCTGAGAACCTCGGCGGTGCGTGATGGCGACCACTATGTGCTGAACGGTTCCAAGGCCTTTATCTCGGGCGCAGGCGCATCGGACGTTTACGTCGTGATGGTCCGCACCGGTGGTGAGGGTGCCAAGGGCATTTCGGCTATCGTTGTTGAAAACGGCACGCAGGGTCTGTCCTTCGGCGGTAATGAAAAGAAGATGGGCTGGAACGCCCAACCGACCGCCGAGGTCGTGTTCGACAACTGCCGTGTGCCGGTCGCGAACCTGATCGGCGTTGAAGGCGATGGCTTTAAATACGCCATGGCGGGTCTGGATGGTGGCCGTCTGAACATCGCCGCCTGCTCGCTGGGCGGGGCGCGTCTGGCGCTGGAAACGGCGCAGGAATACGTCGCCGGTCGCAAACAGTTCGGCAAGGCTATCGGCGAGTTCCAGAACACCCAGTTCAAACTGGCCGATATGGCGACCGATCTGGATGCGGCCCGCCTGATGGTGCGTCGCGGCGCATGGGCCATTGATACGGCGCATCCCGAAAAGACCAAATGGTGCGCCATGGCCAAGCGCTTTGCCACCGATGCGGGCTTCGCGATTGCCGATGATGCCCTGCAACTGCACGGCGGCTATGGCTATCTGAAGGACTATCCGCTGGAACGCATCGTGCGTGATCTGCGCGTTCATCGTATCCTTGAAGGCACCAACGAGATCATGCGCGTGATCGTGTCCAGAGAGATGTCCAAATGAGCGAAGTTGAAGTCATCACCCGCATTGAAAATGGCGTTGGCCGGATCACTCTGAACCGCCCCAAGGCCATCCATGCGCTGAACCGCGCGATGTGCGAGGCGATGATCGAGGCTTTGCAGGCGTGGAAGGCGGATGATGCCGTCTCTTCGGTCCTGATCGACCATGCGGGCGAGCGCGGTTTTTGTGCGGGTGGCGACATCCGCATGATTGCCGAAAGCGGCGCGGGCGATGCTTCCGAGGCCAAGGCCTTCTTCCACGCCGAATATCAGTTGAACCATCTGATGTTCGAATACCCCAAGCCGATCACCGCCATTGTGGACGGGATCGTCATGGGTGGTGGGGTCGGTATTTCCGAGCCTGCCGATGTGCGTATCGCCACGGAACGCACCACCTATGCCATGCCGGAAACAAGCATTGGCCTCTTCCCCGATGTGGGCGGTGGCTGGTTCCTCCCGCGCCTTGCGGGCCAGACCGGAGTTTGGCTGGCCCTGACGGGGGCGCGCCTGAAGGCCGCCGATACGGTCGCTCTGGGCATCCACACACACTTTGTGGCGTCGGATGCTGTCGAGGCGCTTAAGGCTGAACTGCTGGCCAATCCGTCGGACCCGAAATCGGTGGCCGATCGAGTGTCGGGCGATGCGGGCGAGGCTCCGCTTAACGCCCATCGTGAAGCCATTGACCGTCTGTTCGGGTTTGATCGCGTCGAGGACATCTTTGCTGCGCTGGAAGCGGATGGTTCGGAATGGGCGCTGAAACAGCTGTCGATCCTGAAAACCAAGTCGCCGCAGTCGCTGAAGGTATCGCTTCGCCAAATCCGCGAGGGCGCGAAGATGGCGACCTTTGCCGACAACATGTCGATGGAATATGCGCTGGGGGGCCGTGTGGTCTCGACCCACGATTTCCAGGAAGGCGTCCGCGCCGTCATCATCGACAAGGACAATGCGCCGAACTGGCAGCCCGCAGACATTTCGGGCGTTAGTGATGCAAGCGTAGAGGCGCTGTTTGCGCCCCTGCCACAAGACCAATCTTGGACGCCGCTGGCTTAAATCAAGCGACGCCAATACTAGGGAAGAAACCATGAGCAAGATCGCATTTATCGGCCTTGGCAATATGGGCGGCGGCATGGCTGCCAATCAGGCCAAGGCGGGCCATCAGGTGATGGCATTCGACCTTTCCGCCGATGCCCTGAAGCGCGCCGAAGCCGCGGGCTGCACGCCGGTAGCATCCGTGGCTGAAGCCGTGGCAGGGGCCGATGTGGTCATCACCATGCTGCCCGCTGGCCCGCATGTGATGTCGGTCTATTCCGAACAGGTTCTGCCGAACGCGCCGAAGTCGGCACTGCTGCTGGACTGCTCGACGATTGACGTGGACACGGCCCGCAAGGTGGCGGCTCTGGCCACCGAGGCTGGTTTCACCTTTGCCGACGCCCCCGTTTCGGGCGGCACGGCGGCGGCGGATGCGGGCACGCTGGCCTTCATGGTCGGCTGTGACGAAGGCGTCTTTGCCAAGGTCGAAGCGGCTCTGGAGCCCATGAGCCGCATCACCATCCGCGCGGGCGACCATGGCGCGGGCCAAGCGGCCAAGATTTGCAACAACATGCTGCTGGGCATTTCGATGATTGGCACCTGCGAGGCCATCGCCCTTGCCGAAAAGCTGGGCCTCGACCCCGAGCGCTTCTTCGAAATCGCCTCTAAGTCGTCCGGCCAGTGCTGGAGCGTGACCAGCTACTATCCGTGGCCCGGCCCCGTGCCGACCTCCCCGTCCAACCGCAACTATGAAGGCGGCTTTGCCACCGCCATGATGCTCAAGGACCTGAAACTGGCCCAGGATGCCGCCGCCAAGGCCGGTGCCTCCACCCCGCTCGCCGCCCAAGCTGAGGCCCTCTACGCCCTGTTCAACAACCTCGGTAACGGCCAGAAAGACTTCTCGGCCATGTTGCAGATGTTGCGCGGCAAACAGGCTTAAGCCGCCAGTTCGCTGACCTTGATATCATCCTCATGCGCGCGCGCTTGGGACAGGTCGTAACGGGCCTGCATGCGCATGAGGGTGTCGGCGCTGACGCCGAACAGCTTTTCAAAACGGATTGCCATTTCGGCGGACAGACCCGCATTGGCGTTCAGCAGATTGCTGGCGGCCTGACGGGTGACTCCCAGCGCCTTGGCGAGCGTGGTGACAGTGATGTTGCGCGGGGTGACGAACTCGTCACGCAACCATGAACCCGGATGCACCGCGAACGCGCTGTGAAGCTTGATAGCCATCAGTGATAATCCTCTAGGTCCATGTCCTCGATCATGAGGGCGGCGTTGATCTTGAAGGTCAGTCGCCAGTTTCGCGTGACAGTTAGGGACCATGTCCCTTCGCGATCACCCTTCAGCCTGTGAGCGCCGAAGTTGGGCGGGATGAGCAACTCGTCCTCCGTTTCGATAGCGACGATGTAGGCCAGCATATTGCGTAAACGATCTACAACAGCGGCGGGCAGACCCTTGGGCTGACCCGTCTCTGCGAAGTGGCGCAGTGCCTTGTGCCTGATGCCTTCTATCTCCACGAGACAACAATGGTGCCTAAAATGCATAGTGTCAAGTGACACTTGTCATTGCTTTATGGTGTGACGCCGCGCGGCCTTGGCGCTACAAGGCGGCATGACCCTTATCGTTTTTAACAAGCCGTTTGATGTGTTGAGCCAGTTTACCGACAAGGGGACGGAAGGCTCGGAGCGTCGGACATTGTCCGATTTCATCGACGTGCCGAACGTCTATCCGGCGGGAAGGCTGGACCGTGACAGCGAGGGGCTGATGCTGCTGACCGACGACGGGCGGCTGCAGGCGCGGATTTCGGACCCGAAATACAAGACCAAGAAAACCTATCTGGCCCATGTCGAGGGCATCGCCACCGAAGAGCAGATGGAAGAACTACGCCGTGGTGTGATGCTGAAGGACGGCATGACGCGTCCTGCCGAGGCCGAGCTGATTGATGATCCGCAGTTGTGGGAGCGCATCCCGCCGATCCGCGTACGCAAGAGCGTGCCGGATAGCTGGATCAAGGTGACGATTGCCGAGGGTCGTAATCGTCAGGTGCGCCGTATGTGCGCGGCGGTGAACCTTCCGTGCCTGCGTCTGGTGCGTTGGAGCGTGGGTCGCTGGACACTGGACGACATTGCGCCCGGCGAATGGATGGAAGTCGAACGCTAAAAAGAAAAAACCCCGAACCGGTTGGCGATCCGGTTCGGGGCTTCTGGTTCATCCTGAACTTGTGAGGGGACAGGATGGTGGGGGAGCTTAGGCGGCCTTGGCGGCGGCGCGGTTCTTGACCAGATCGTCCACCACGCTGGGGTCGGCGAGGGTGGAGGTGTCGCCCAGAGCGCCGATTTCGTTTTCGGCAATCTTGCGCAGGATGCGGCGCATGATCTTACCGGATCGGGTCTTGGGCAGGGCGGGGGCCCACTGGATGACGTCGGGTGCGGCGATGGGGCCGATCTCGTTGCGGACCTGTGCAATCAGGGCGCGGCGCAGTTCTTCCGATGGCGTCACATCGGCGTTCAAGGTGACATAGGCATAGATGCCCTGACCCTTGATATCGTGCGGGAAGCCGACCACGGCGGCCTCGGCTACATCGTGATGCAGCACAAGGGCGCTTTCGACCTCGGCGGTGCCCATGCGGTGGCCGGACACATTGATCACATCATCGACGCGGCCGGTGATCCAGTAATAGCCGTCCTCGTCACGGCGGCAGCCGTCACCGGTGAAATACTTGCCCTTATAGGTCGAGAAATAGGTCTCGAAGAAGCGAGCATCATCGCCGTAAACGGTACGCATCTGGCCCGGCCAGCTGTCGGTGATGCACAGATTGCCTTCGGTCACACCTTCCAGAACCTGACCTTCGGCATCGACAATTTCCAGCTCGACCCCCGGCAGCGGCTTGGTGGCCGAACCGGGTTTGAGGTCGGTGGCCCCCGGCAGAGGCGATATGAGGATGCCGCCGGTTTCGGTCTGCCACCATGTATCGACGATGGGCAGTTTCGAGTTGCCGACCACCTCGTAATACCAGCGCCATGCCTCGGGGTTGATCGGCTCGCCGACCGTGCCGAGCAGACGAAGCGAGGCGCGGCTGGAGGACTTCACCGGATCATCGCCATCCTTCATCAGGGCGCGGATGGCGGTTGGGGCGGTGTAGAAGACATTGACCTTGTGCTTGTCCACCACGTCCCAGAAGCGCGACACAGTCGGATAGCTGGGGATGCCCTCGAACAACAGGGTGGTGGCGGCGTTCGATAGCGGGCCATAGACCCCATAGGAGTGGCCCGTCACCCAGCCCACATCGGCGGTGCACCAGAAGACCTCGCCCGCGCGATAGTCGAACACATGTTCGTGCGTCCATGACGCCCACAGCAGATAGCCGCCGGTGGTGTGCAAAACGCCCTTGGGCTTGCCGGTCGATCCCGACGTATAGAGGATGAAGAGCGGATCTTCGGCTCCCATGGGCTCGGGCGGGCAGTCAGGGCTGGCGGCGTCAACAGCCGTCTGCCAGTCGATGTCGCGGCCCTCGACCATCGGGGTAGCGCTATCGGTGTGGCGCAGTACCAGCACCTTTTCGACCGAAACCTTTTCCAGTGCCTTGTCGACATTGGCTTTTAGCGGAACCCGCTTGCCCCCGCGACAGCCTTCATTGGCTGTGATGACAAAGGTGGACTGGCAGTCTTCGATGCGGCCCGCGATGCTGTCGGGCGAGAAGCCGCCAAAGATCACCGAATGGACGGCCCCGATGCGGGCGCAGGCCAGCATGGCATAGGCGGCCTCGGGGATCATCGGCATATAAATCGTGACGCGGTCGCCCTTCTTGACGCCGCTCGACTTCAGCACATTGGACAGGCGCGAGACGCGGTCATGCAATTGGCCATAGGTGACGTGTTCGCTGTCGGTCGGCTCGTCGCCTTCCCAAATGATGGCGACCTCGTCCTTGCGGGCGGGCAGGTGGCGGTCGATGCAGTTGGCCGAGACGTTCAGCACCCCGTCCTCGAACCATTTGATGCGGAAGTCGGCCTTATTGAAGGAGACATCCTTGATCTTGGTCGGGAAGGTCATCCAGTCGAGACGTTTGGCGACATTCGACCAATAGGCATCGGGGGTTTCGCGTGCCGCCTTTCGAGCCGCTTCGTAACCGGCGGCATCCATGTGGGCCTTGGCGGCAAGGTCTTTGGGGACCGGATAGATTTCAATCTCTGACACGCGTTTTCTCCCGATGACTTTTACTTATTATTTCGGCTTAAAAGCCGTATTTGGCGAACAGGCTGAGACGGTTCATGTCACCGCTTTGACCGCTCTGGAGTTCCCGTTTTCCGAACATCAGTTCGGCACCGACATCGACGCCCGTCAATGGTGTCCAGATCAGGTTTGCGCGAGCGCTGGAGGCTGAACGGTTGACGGACAGTCCCGTCAGGGCTTCGGGATTGTCAATTTCCTGATGGGACAGGATGAAGCTGGAGCGCCAGTTGGGCTGCCACACATGGCGATAGGCGGCATAACCGGCCAAGACGCCGATGGCTTCGATATCGCCGGACGCATCCAGCACACCGTCATTGGCCAGATTCAGGCCGACATAACGGCCAATGCCCTCACCGCCGGTCAGCATCAGGCGGATATCGTCGGATGCGCCGACCTTGAACTTGGCCGAGGCGGACAGACCCCAACCATAGGTCGAGCTATCAATGGCACTGGCGGGGTTTTCATATTTGAGCTGGCGCACCAGACCGGCCAGCTGCACCTCGCCCCACGGACGCACATGCGCGTAGCGGGCGGTGATGTCGGGCAGGGCATTGTCGTCTGCAATGATGCGTGCGCCACCCCCGAACGGCGTCAGGGTGGTTTCGGGGTTCTCGACCGATACTGACAGCGGGCCGCGCGTATAGCGGACCTGAACCTGCCGCGACAGGATCATGCCCTCGCTAGGGCCGAGATAGTCGGCGGTTTCGGGCAGGACGTTCAGGTTCTGGAAGTTCGACCATTCCTGACCGATCAGCCAGTTATCGATGGTGACAAAGGCGCGGCGCAGGGCCGGTGAGGACGGATTGGTGGTGCGGTGGTCGCCGCTGCCCGGCAGGGCCTGAAAATCCATCTCGATGCGGGCACCGACCTTATGGCGGCCGACCTCGCCATCGGAAGTCAGCCAGAAACGGGTCTGGCGGGCGCTGAAATCGGTCGCGGTGCCTTCGGATGCTCCACCCACCGGAATGGAGGACGGCAGGTAGAAGTCACGGCCCAGATCGCCCGAGGGGATGTCGCCGTCCCCATAGCGCGAGATGTTGACGTCGGCCTTGATGAAGCCGCCGAGCTTGATCGTGTGGTCTCCGATACGGAAACCCTCTGCAGGACGGGCTGAGGCAGAAGTGGGGGCCTCGGCTACAGCCACGGGCGCGGGGCGCTGTTCGATCCGGAGAATACCGTCGCTGAGCGTTTGGTTCTGGACTTGCTGTTCAGCGCGGGCAGAGCGGATTTCAGCTTTGAGACTGTTCAGCTCGGCTTCAAGCTGGGCGATGCGGGCTTCGAGCGCCGCATTTGTATCCTGGGCTTGCACATGCGGAGCATAGGTTACAAAAGCGCCAAGGAGCGCGAACGCAGCCGCTCCGCCCAAAAGGCGGTGTCTATCCATAGGTTTCCTCCCGGGCCTGAACTTTTGCAGGTCTCCAATTGTTACCTTTTCGCGTTGCAATGGTTTTCGACATCTAGCCATTGGTCTAATCTCGACCAAAGTCGGAGCATGTCATTCTGTCGCCATGACAGTCGGGCAAGCCTCGGAATCATTTGATGGAAGGACATCCATGGACAGAATCGTCGTCGCGGACGATCACCCTCTCTTCCGTGAGGCACTGGTTTCGGCTGTTCGAAAAGCACGACCGGATGCCAGTGTGGTGGAATGTTCCAGCTTTGCAGAAGCCGACTCAGCCCTGAATTCAGGTGCGGTGGATCTGATGCTGCTGGATCTCAAACTGTCGGATGTCGAAGGGATGACGGGGCTGAATCTGGTTCGCGCCAACCATCCTGCCGTGCCTGTGGTCGTGGTGTCGGCCAGTGAGGAACCGCATACGGTGCGTCACGCGCTGGCGGTCGGGGCGTCGGGCTTTATTCCCAAATCGGCGTCTCTGGAAACCATGGTCGAGGCCATCAGCCAGATTCTGGAAGGCGAGACATGGGCTCCCGATGTGGGCGAGGCCGAGGGCGAGGAGGCTGATCTGCAAAGCCGGATCGCCAGCCTGACCCCGTCGCAACTGCGCATTCTGGAAGGCCTGAAGGCAGGCCGTCTGAACAAGCAGATCGCCTATGATCTGGGCGTGACCGAGGCCACCATCAAGGCACATCTGACCAGCGTGTTCCGCAAGCTGGGCGTGCAAAACCGCACCCAAGCGGTCATTCTTGCCCAGCAGATCGATCTGGGCTGATCCAAACCGTACCTCACAGATCGCGCCATAGCGCGGTCTGTGAATCGGGCGGAGACAATATCCTCTGGCAGTAAGCCACCGCGCGGCGAACGGTAGGGCATGATCCCCAAGAGTGCCCTCAAGCACGGAGCCTCCGTGAGGTGAGCGATAGGGCGTGATCACCCCGCAATCACTAACTCAATCCAGCCCTCAAATAGTCAGCCTCCGCGAGGCTGACGGTAGGGCGTGATCGCCCCGTGATCGCTAACTCAATCCAGCCCTCAAGTAGTCAGCCTTCGCGAGGCTGACGGTAGGGCGTGATCGCCCCGTGATCACTAACTCAATCCAGCCCTCAAGTAGTCAGCCTTCGCGAGGCTGACGGTAGGGCGTGATCGCATCGTGATCACTAACTCAAAAAAGCCTTCAGGTTGGCGGGTTTGACGGGCTTGGGCATCAAGGTTGCACCCGCCTCGGCGGCTTCCTCGGCCAGTTTTTCCTGTGTGGCGGCGGTCATCAGGGCGATGCGCTTGACGCCGCGGGCCTTTAGCATCCGCACGACGCTAAGGCCGTCCGGCTGGCCGATATCCAGATGCAGATCGACAATGGCGGCATCGAACGGGCCGTCCAAGGCTTCGGCCTCGGCGGCAGAGCGGGCCAGTGTCGGCACGGCCCCCCACCGTTTCAGCAGTACATCCATGGCCTCGATAATGGCTGGTTCGTTATCGACGCACAGCACCCGTTTGCCGAACAAAGGGGTGCGGATGGTGGTGACGGTTTCGCTAGGGCGGACCGAGGCCTCTGTGCGCGGCGTCGAGATGCGAAATACCGAGCCGCGCCCGACGACCGAACTCAAAGACAGCGGGTGACCCAGCAGGTTCGAGAGCCGGTTGACGATGGCCAGCCCCAGTCCTGCAGCGGGCTCGTCTGCGGGGCCGTCTGACAGGCGAACAAATTCGCTGAATATGCGCCCCTTGGCCTCTTCGGGGATACCGCGTCCGGTATCGGCCACAACGATGTCGATGCGATCTTGGCGACGGCGCGCACCAACCAGAACCCTGCCCTTGTCCGTATAGCGAATGGCATTGGCGACAAGATTTTGCAGCATGGAGCGCAACAGATCTCTGTCGGTCGAAATCCACACGCGGGTCGGATGCACCCGCAGTTTCAGCCCCTTGGCCTCGGCTATAGGGGTGAACTCGCGCGCGATGTCGTCAAACAACTGGTTGAGGGCCAATGGCGCGACATTGGCGGCGACACCGCCCGCCTCCAGTTTTGACAGGTTTAGCAGGGCTGTCAGCAGCCTGTGGGCGCTTTCGATCGAGCGATCGGCATTGATGGCGAGGGTTTGCGACTTGCTGTTGGCGACGGCCTCGTCTTCACGAAGCGCGGCGATGAACAGGCGTGCGGCATGGAGCGGCTGCAGCAGGTCGTGACTGGCGGCGGCCAGAAAACGGGTTTTGGAGGCGGTGGCCTGTTCGGCCATTTCCAACGCGGCCTTTAGCTGGGTCGTGCGTTCGGCGACGCGGGCTTCCAGTTGCTCATTGGCTTCTTTTAACTGGCGGGCGGCGCGGCGCAGATCGGTGATGTCGGTATAGGAGGTGACATAGGCCCCGCCCGGAAGCGGCTCGCCCACGGCCTGAAGCACGCGGCCATCGGGTAGCTCGCGCTCATGGAAGTGGCGCTGACGGCGATGCAGGGCATCCAGCCGCCGCTCGATCCAGTCGCTGATCCCGTCGTCCACCAGATCGCGTTCGCCATGCTCGGCATTATAGCGATAGACATTGGCAATCGGCATGCCGACATGCAGGAAGCCGGGGGGGAGTTGGAACAGCTGCACATAGGGCTGATTCCACGCCACCAGACGCAGGTCGTCATCCACCACCACGACGCCCTGATCAATATTGTCGAGCGTGGTCAGCAAGAGCTGGCGGTTGAACTGTACGGCCTGAGAGGCTTCGTCCAGCATCCGCACCACGTCTTCGGGCGCGCGACCGCCACCGGACAGGGCCGCGCCAATGACACGGCGGGCGGCCACAGCACCAACGGCACCCGCCAGCATCCGTTCGGCCGCGCGGGCCAGGCCGGCATCGGCGGGGTCGCTGTTTTTCAAAGGTACGCCGACCTCGTCCGCCCATGCCTGAAATGCGTTATTGGCGCGTTCCTGACCGATAAAGCGGGCCACCAGAACCTTGAGGTCCTGAACTGAAGCCCCTGACAAATGCCCACGGCCCTCCAGCCATTCGGCTTCCTTGAGATCGACAAAGGCGCGGGCCTGAACACGGTCGATCAAGCTGGGAGCTACGCGACGCGAAACGGCGATATAGGTGGTCAGGTTCAGGCCAAGCGATACAAAAACGCCTGTGGCAAAGGGATCTTCCAGCCCGAAAACATGATGCATGTGCAGGGGCAAGCCGGGGGCCAGTTGGGGCATGGCCAGCATGAAGAACCACACCACCATGCCGATGCACAGACCGGCCAGTGCGCCAAGGCTTTGCCCGCCGCGCCACAGAACGGCACCAAAGAGGGCGGGGGCCAGTTGTGCCAGAGCCGTAAACGATACCAGTCCCATATCGGCCAGCCCCGATGAAGGGTCCATGGCCAGATAGTACAGCCAGCTCAGAAACAGGATGCAGATGATAGCCAAGCGGCGAATATTCAGAATCTTGCCTGCCATGGCGTTCATGGGGGCGGGCTGGCCACTGTCGGAAGGGCCGCGACGGGCACTGACCAATGGCAGGACTATGGTATTGGTCACCATGGCCGACAGAGCCACCGTCTCGATAATGACCATGGCGGTGGCCGCCGAGAAACCGCCGACAAACACCACGGCGGTCAAAAGGCTTTGGTGCTGGGTAAAGGGCAGGGCCAGAACCAGAAGGTCGGGATTGGTCTCGGTCAGGGTCAGGCTGCCCGCTGCGACCAGAGGCAAAACCGCCAGCGAGGTCAGGCAAAGATAAAGCGGGAAAAGCCAGCGGGCGCGGCGCATCTCGTCAGGTGCGCCACCTTCGACAAAGCCGACATGGAACTGGCGCGGGAGACAGAAGATCGCCAGCGTCGCCACAAGGGTAATGGCCCAGAAACGCGCATCGGTATGGGGCCATCGGGCGAGGTCACTCAGGCCCGAGGTAAAGGTGCTGAGAGGTTGGACTGTTCTGCTCAGCAGGATGACGGCAAATATTGCCACGGCCAGAAGCGCGCCCAGCTTGACGATGGATTCTACGCCAATGGCCTGAATCAGGCCGCGATTATGTTCGGTCAGGTCTGTGCGTCGCGCCCCGAACAGGATGGTGAAGCCCGCCAGAACGGCTGCCAGCAGCAGGACAGTTAAATCTTCCGAACCGGCCACGGGACTGTTCACGTTCAGCATCTCTCCGGCCATGGAGAGCGAGCGCAGTTGCAGGGCAATATAGGGCAGGGAGCCGAGAATGGCGACGAGTGTCACCGCGGCCCCCAGTACGGGGCTTTTACCATAGCGGGCGGACATGAAGTCGGCGATAGAGCCGACATTGGCGCTGCGGGCGGCTGCCGCAATACGTCGCCAAAGCGGGAACAGGATCGTCAGCCCGATGGCCGGACCGATATAGATGGGCAGATAGTCCCAGCCGTCACGCGCCGCCGTGCCGACCGCGCCATAATAGGTCCAGGACGTACAATAGATGGCCAGTGACAGGGCATAGAGGCTGGGGCCCAGAAGGCCGGAGCCCTTGGCTTTGATCGTGGGGCTTTCGTACCACCAGGCGATGGCGAACAGCGTGGCCATATAGGCCACGGTGAGGGCCAATGTTGCAAAGCTGAACATCAGGGCATCTGGGCCTTCTATGGTGCGCGCGACAAGAGAAAAGACGGCCGTTACGACCATAAGACATGGAAAAGGGCGGACCGACTGGCGGTCCGCCCTTCTGGGATGGATCAGAGAGAGTCCGGCTAGTCGTGAATATTCACGTCCTTGCCTTCCTTCACAAAGATTACGCCGATGACGACTGTCATCACGGCAATCGCAATCGGGTACCAAAGGCCATAGTAGATATTGCCTGTGGCAGCGACCATGGCGAAGGCCGTTGTCGGCAGGAAGCCACCAAACCAACCATTACCGATATGGTAGGGCAGGGACATGGAGGTGTAGCGCACCTTGGTCGGGAACATCTCGACCAGAGCGGCGGCAATCGGCCCGTAAACCATGGTCACATAAAGCACGAGGATGAACAGGATACCGATCACCATTGGCTTGTTGACCAGCGCGCTGTCGGCCTTGGCCGGATAACCGGCCTCAGACAGGTGGGCTGTCAGGGCGCTATCCCAAGTTTTCTTCTGGGCGTCGAAATCAGCCTTAGGTAATTGTGTGCCGTCAAAGGATTCCACCGTCACATCGCCGATCTGCACATGGGCGATCGTGCCCGCCGGGGCGGCTACATTTTCATAGTTGATGCCGGCCTTGGCCAGATGGGTCTTGGCCACATCACAAGAGGTGTTGAAGACCGTTGATCCAATCGGGTCGAACTGCAGGTTACAGTTGGCAGGATCGGCCACCACCTTGATGGGAGAAGAAGCGACAGCGGCGGCCAGTTGAGGATTTGCGGCCTTGGTCAGACCATGGAACAGCGGGAAATAGGTCAGGGCAGCCAGCAGGCATCCGGTCAGGATGATAGGCTTGCGTCCGATCTTGTCCGATAGCCAACCGAAGATGATGAAGAAGGGTGTGGCCAGAGCCAGCGCCGTGGCAATCAGGATGTTCGATAGGGCCGGATCGACCTTGAGCGTCTTTTCCAGGAAGAACAGGGCGTAGAACTGGCCCGTATACCAGACTACGGCCTGACCGGCTGCCAGACCGAACAGGGCGATCAGCACCAGTTTCAGGTTCGGCCATTTCATGAAGCTGTCCTTGAGCGGGGTGGTCGAACCCTTGCCCTCGGCCTTCATTTTCTGGAACGCCGGACTTTCGGACAGTTTCAAGCGAATCCAGAGCGATACGCCTAGCAGCAGGATGGAGACGAGGAAGGGAATACGCCAACCCCACTCGCGGAAGGCATCTTCGCCAATGGTGCTGCGAACCCCCAGAATGACCATCAGGCTGAGCAACAGGCCCACGGTGGCGGTGATCTGGATGAATGAGGTGTAGAACCCGCGCTTACCGGCGGGAGCATGTTCGGCCACATAGGTGGCGGCCCCGCCATATTCGCCGCCCAGAGCCAGGCCCTGGATCAGGCGCATCAGCACCAGAATGATCGGGGCAGCGATACCGATGGCGGCATAGGAGGGCAGAAGGCCGACCACAAAGGTCGACAGGCCCATCAGCAACATGGTGACGAGGAAGGTGTTCTTGCGACCCCACAGATCGCCCATGCGACCGAAAACGATAGCCCCAAACGGGCGCACCGCAAAACCTGCGGCAAAGGCCATAAGTGCAAAAATGAAGCCGGTGGTCTCGTTTACGCCCGAGAAGAACTGGGCCGAGATAATAGCGGCCAGCGAGCCGTAGAGGTAAAAATCATACCATTCGATGACGGTACCGACAGACGAGGCCGCGATCACCAGACGATCATTTTTTTTGACCGAGTGATCACCCCCGCCCGCCCCTTGAAGGGTGCGGTCGGTCATAGGTGTTATCCCTTCCTGTAAGGCCACCCCCTCAGGCGGCCATGTTTCCCTGATGCGCTGCGTCTTGTTGCGGAGCGTCATCAGGGAGACTGACAGGAAGAAAACCGATTTGCAGAGATCGACGTTCGTCTAAATAAAGGCGCGGGCGTCTAGATGTCCATGCACAGGTATTTGATTTCCATAAAGTCTTCGAGGCCGTGGCGGCTGCCCTCGCGGCCCAGACCTGACTGTTTTATGCCGCCAAAGGGGGCGACTTCGGTGGAAAGTATGCCGGTATTGATGCCGACCATGCCGGTTTCCATCGCCTCGGCCACGCGCCAGATGCGGCTGATATCGCGGCTGTAGAAATAGCCGGCCAGACCGAAGATGGTGTCATTGGCCAAGGCAATGGCTTCTTCTTCGGTTTCGAACTTCACCACACCGGCCAGAGGACCAAAGGTTTCCTCGCGGCACATCTGCATGTCCTGCGTGACATCGGCCACGACGGTCGCCTCGAAGAAGGTCTGGCCCAGTGCATGGCGATTGCCACCCGTCAGCACGCGCGCGCCCTTGGACAGGGCATCCGACAGATGTTGTTCGACCTTTTCGACGGCTTTTTCGTCGATCAGCGGTCCCATCTGCACGCCGTCTTCAAGACCATTGCCGATCTTGAGGGCCTGAGCGGCCGCGCACAGTTTTTCGACAAAGGCGTCATACACGCCTGCCTGTACATAGAAGCGATTGGTGCAGACACAGGTCTGGCCCGAATTGCGGAATTTGGAGATGGTGGCACCGGCGACGGCGGCGTCGATATCGGCATCGTCAAAAACGATGAAGGGGGCGTTGCCGCCCAGTTCCAACGACATTTTTTTGATGCTGGATGCCGACTGCGCCATCAGGGTGCGGCCCACCTCGGTCGAACCGGTAAAGCTGATCTTGCGCACAATCTTGTTGGAGGTCATCTCGCCGCCAATGGCCGAGGCCTTGCCGGTCAGGACGTTGAACAGTCCGGCAGGAAGGCCCGCTTCCTCGGCCAGAACGGCCAGCGCATAGGCGCTATAGGGGGTCTGGGCGGCAGTCTTCAGAACCACAGCGCAACCGGCGGCAAGGGCCGGACCAATCTTGCGGGTGATCATCGAGGACGGGAAGTTCCAAGGCGTGATCGCACCCACCACGCCCACAGGCTGTCTGAGGGTAACGATGCGTTTGGCACTGTCATGGGTGGGGATCACCTCGCCATAGGCGCGCTTACCCTCTTCGGCGAACCATTCCAGATAGGCCGCGCCATAGGCGATCTCGCCCTTGGCCTCTGTCAGGCTCTTGCCCTGTTCCAATGTCAGAAGTCGGGCCAGCTCGTCCTGATTTTCCATCATCAGTTCGAACCAGCGGCGCAGGATTTTGGCGCGGTCACCGGCTGTGCGGGCGGCCCACGGCTTCATGGCCTTTTGGGCGGCTTCGATGGCGCGGCGTGTTTCAGCGGCCCCCATATTGGGAACTGTGCCAAGTTGCTCGCCGGTCGCTGGATTGGTGACGGCGAGGGTTTCGCCACTGTCGGCATCGACCCATTGGCCGTCGATGAAGCCCTGCTGACGCAAAAAGCGATTCTGACTCATAGCGCACTCCCTGTGGTTGAGAGTGAATAAGGGATACGGCGTTTACCGGATCAAGAGCCCATGCCGTCTTCGTGACGCAAAAGCAGGCCGGTTTTGATCAGATCCGACAGGCTTTCGGCCTCGATCTTTTGCATGACCTTGGCGCGGAAAACCTCGACGGTGCGGGGGCTGATATCCAGAGTCTGGGCAATCGCCTTGTTGGACAGCCCTTCGATCAGGGCGTTGAAAACCTGTGCTTCGCGCGGGGTCAGGCGGTCGAATTTCTCCCGGGCAGACTGGGTCAGGCGCTGCTGTTCGCCTACCTGTGTTAGGCTTGCCAGACAGCTGCGGACGCTTTCGATCAGCCGCTGGGGATCGAATGGTTTTTCGATAAAATCCACCACGCCTTTTTTCATCAGACTGACGGCGACAGACACATCGGCATGGGCGGTAATGACCAGAATAGGCCATGCCGCACCGCGTTCCTCGGTGACCCGCCGGACAACCTCGGCACCATCTACTTCAGGCATGCGTAGATCGGTGACCACACAGGCTGTTTCGTCCTGCGGCATGGAGCGGAAAAAGTCGGCCCCTCCAGCAAAGGCGCGACAGCGTATGCCCTGACTGCGCAACAGAGCTACCAGTGAATCACGCATGCCTGCGTCATCATCAATGATGAAGACTGAAGGGGTCATTCTTGCTCGTCCTGATTGGCAATGGCGAGTGTAAACGAAAAGCGGGCTCCACCCCAGCGGGAAGCGCCGACGCGCAGGCTTCCACCATGGCTTTCGACAATGGTTCGGGTGACCGAAAGGCCCAGACCCATGCCGCCGGACTTGGTCGAGATCATGGGCTGGAAGACGCGGTCAACCTGCTCGGGAGGGATGCCGGGGCCGCTGTCCTCGACAGCGACTTCAAATGTACGGTCGGTTACAGAATGGCCAGTGATGAGAACACACGAGCCGTTGGGACTGGCTTCGACAGCATTGCGAACCAGATTGACCAAGGCCTGCTGAATCTGGATGCGGTCCATGCGCACCAGATCAGGCATCGTAATATCGGTTTCTATGCGGATATTCCTGTCCTGTCCGGTCAGGGTCAGGATCGGGAGGACATCCTCCACCACAAGGCTCAGCGGCTCTTTGGACAAGGCGCGCATTTCCATGGTCAACAGTTCGCGCATCCGCCGGATGATCTGCCCACCACGCAGCATCTGGGCCTTGGCCAGTTCGGTCGTTTTCAAGGCGCTTTCGCCCAATGGCCCCGCGCTCTTCATATCTTCTTGAGCGGCATGCAAATAAGCGGCGGCCGCTCCAAGAGGCTGGTTCAGTTCGTGGGCAAGGGTTGCGGCCATTTCGCCCAATGAATTCAGACGCCAGACCTTGTTGAGTTGCGAATGGAGTTCGCGGGCCTGTGCGTCGGCGGTCTGGCGCGGTGTCAGGTCTACAAGCCGGATAAGTGGACCTTCGGGCGTGTGGTCCAGCCACAGTTCAACGGCGATAGGTGTTTGATCGGGACGCAGGACCAGCCAGTTATTGCCCGCGGGTTTAACCAGACCTGTATCAGCCTCTGCAACGGCATGTTGATGGTGGTCGAAATCAGGCACCAGATCACTGAAGGACAGACCACAAAGCTGTTCTTCGGATCTCTGGAAAATATCGTGACTGGCAGAGCTGGCGCGTTTGATGTGCCCTTTCTGATCCAGAAGTACGACGGGTGTCGCAGCCAGAAGAGATCGCAAAACCTCGTTTTCGGTGGACTGGTGCAGGCCGTACATACCGAGCATGGGCCGGTTGAGGCGCAGGGTCAGCAAAGCGGTCAATGCCGAGGCCGTACCGACCATTATGGCATCAAGCAAAGGGACAAGTCCCTTCAGGACCAGAAATATCAGTCCCGCTGACAACAGGGCCATACAGATGCCGGTCATCCGCCATCCTGTCAGACGGGCGACAAGAGACAGGGCTATGACCGGCAAAAACAAAGGCAGCTTACTGGCGGGCACCCACAGAAACCCTGCCAGCGAGGCCATAACCACTCCCGCGCAAAACAGCGCGCGAACAGCCTTTCGCGCGACAGCCCCTTGTGACCGGAGCTGATCAGATTGAGCAGAAATATCGCCGGAAGAAGCGGGCATTCGGGTTCGGCAGGTTTTTGAAACTTGGCTGATAATTTGCCGGTTTCCCTTCTGGGGTGAACCGGCCATGGGGATCAAGTCTCACTTAAGGCTAAATGTAAAATCCAGAATAACAACGATATCACAAAAACGGCCAAGCGAGGCAATAAAATACCAAACAACTACAGTTCGGTAAGACATATCCATTACACCTATAGGGGATTGCCCGTACCTGCTGGTTTACAGAAACCTACGTTTGTACGTGCACATGGTCGAAAATCTTTGTCGAGGTTGGGATGGTCCCTGTGCTGCCGCTGTGTGCGTTTCAGAAAGAAACGCAGATTGCTAAAGATGTCGCGTCTGCTGTGCAGATCGCGCGGGCGCACCGTCCTGCCTTGGCTCTTGCCGGTGGTTTCAGGGGCTATGGCCCCTGCTACGGCAAGCACACCGGGGGATGTGTGTAATGACGGGTTTCTTGAACAACCTGAAGATTCAGCAGAAGCTGACCTTCGCTTTTGGCGGCATTATTGCGGCGATTGTGGCCATGAGCCTGTGCGTGTATCTGGGCGTCAGCGGTGTCCAGAATATCCGTCGTGACATGGAGCGCGTGACGGCGGCACAGCAGGCGGCGGTCAATGCCCAGTTGCATATGTCGCGTCAGGACGCGGCCTTGCGTGCCTATGTGATGTCGCGCATTCCGTCTGCCATTGATCTGGTGAGCGAGCACCGCTCCAGCTTCAACGATGCGCTGGACGAATATAAACGTATGGATCCGACCTCGGACGCGCAGGTCGAACAGGCGCGCGCCGGTGTTGAAAGTTGGTTCGAGGCCGTGGCTGTGCGCGGTGTCGGTCTGGATAATCTGGCGACCTATGACAGCGCGGGTCTGCTGGCCCCTGTCGATAAAATCTTGCAGACTCTTGTCGATGAACGCGGCAACGAGGCCGAGGCTCTGGCTCAGCGCCAGATGGCTCTGGCCAATATGATGCGTCTGGTCATGGGTATCGGCACCGTGTTTGCGCTGGTGATGGCTGTGGGTTGCGGTGTGTGGCTGACCGTGGGTGTGGCCAAGCCCCTGCGCGCAGTGGCGTCGGCCACGCGTAAGCTGGTGGGCGGTAATACCGAAGTGATGATCCCTGCCTTGGGCCGCACGGACGAGGTGGGCTTGATGGCCTCGGCGGTCGAGCATTTCAAACAGGCCACGATTGAGCAAAATGCGCTCAAGGCCCGTAACGACCTGATGCACAAAGAGGCCGAAGAGGCCCGCCTGCGTCGCGAAGCCGAAATCGAGCAGGGCCGTCGCAATGATACGATCGTGGTGGATGCTCTGGCCGAAGGTCTGGAAAAACTGGCCAACGGTAATCTGACATGGCGCATTACGACCGACTTCCCCCAGTCGGCTGAAACGTTAAAAGTCGATTTTAACGCTGCGATTGAAAGCCTCGAAAAGGCTGTCTCGTTGGTGAACGCCAATGTTTCGGTCATCAATATGGGGGCCGAGGAAATCAGCGCGGCCTCCAACGATCTGTCGTATCGCACCGAACAACAGGCGGCGACGCTGGAACAGACCGCTGCGGCTTTGGACCAGATCACGGCCACTGTGGGGCGAACTGCCGATGGTGCCAAGGAAGCGGCGCAGGTAGTTATGGGCGCACGCGACGATGCCCAGCGTAGTGGCGCGGTGGTCAATAATGCTGTCGAGGCCATGACGGCGATCGAGGCTTCGTCGCGCAAGATCGGCGACATCATCGGTGTGATCGACGAGATCGCCTTCCAGACCAATCTGCTGGCGCTCAATGCTGGTGTCGAAGCCGCGCGTGCGGGCGATGCCGGTCGCGGCTTTGCTGTTGTGGCCTCCGAAGTGCGGGCGCTGGCCCAGCGCTCGGCCGACGCCGCCAAGGAAATCAAGGCTCTGATCTCGGCCTCCGGCACACAGGTCAGCCAAGGCGTAAATCTGGTGGGTCAGACCGGCGATGCCCTTGGTCGCATCGTTGAACGTGTTGCTCAGATCGACAGTCTTGTTCGCGAAATTGCAGCCTCTGCACAGGAACAGGCCACGGGTCTGGCTCAGGTGAACTCGGCTGTGAACCAGATGGATCAGGTGACCCAGCAGAATGCGGCCATGGTGGAAGAATCGACCGCAGCCTGTCAGGCGCTGGCCTCTGAAGCGGCTGACCTGTCGGCATCGGTGGCCCGTTTCGTCGTGTCGCAGAAACTGGCAACCAAGCCTGCGCCCTATAAGGCTCCAATAATGGCGTCGGCTTCGGCGGTCAGCGCTCCCAAGCCGGTTTTCCAGCCAGCGCCGCAACCGGCTTTCAAGGCGCAAGCTGAAGAGACACCGGCAGAGCTGGCCACACCCCGTGCTGCCAAGCCTGTGCGGCCGGCCAATGAATATGTTGCCCCACCTGTTCAAGAGCCTGCGATGGCCAGTGCCAGTGCCAGTGCCAGTGCCAGTGCTGAACGTCCGCGTTCGGTCGCAGAAACCATTTCGGCACTCCGCGCCAAAGGTATTGGCGGTGCCGCTTTGAAATCACAGCCATCAGAAGATGGTTGGGAGGAGTTCTAATGACGCAAGATACAAGCCCCCATCCCGTCATCACCTTGCCCGCCATTATGGATATCCGCGCTGCAGAGCCGCTGAAAGCGGAGCTGATGCAGTATCGTGGCCAAGCCGTCACGCTGGATGCTTCGGGCGTAGAGCGTCTGGGCGGTTTGTGTCTGCAAATCTTGCTTGCGGCCGTCAAAACCTGGAAGGCTGACGGGCAAGCTTTGATCTTCCTCAATGTTTCCAAAGCACTAAACGAGCAATGGCTTGGCTTTGGAGCCTCCACCGATGAATTTATAGCGCAGGACGCCGCCTGATGACCAAAACCGTTCTGACCGTTGATGACTCGCGCACCATGCGTGACATGCTGATGCTGGCTCTCAAGGACGCCGGTTATAATGTCGTACAGGCCGTGGATGGCGTTCATGGCCTTGAAGTGCTGGCCGAAGAACGCCCCGATGTCGTGATTACCGACATCAACATGCCGCGCATGGACGGCTTCGGCTTTATCGAAGGCATGCGCGCCGATCCCGCCTTTAGCGGTGTGCCGGTTCTGGTGCTGACCACAGAAAGCGACGCGGCCAAAAAGCAGCGCGCGCGTGATGCCGGTGCGACGGGCTGGATCGTCAAACCGTTCGACCCTGTTCGTCTGGTGGATGCTGTCCGCCGCGTTGCGGCCTAAGGCCAGGACCTGATTTCAAGGACTCCCCCAGTCATGAGTGACGATCCGTTCGAAGCCATCAAGGCTACTTTTTTCCAGGAATGCGAGGAGCTTCTCGGCGACCTCGAGACCAATCTGATTGCACTGGAATCTGGTGATACCGATATCGAGACGATCAATGCCTGTTTCCGCGCCGTCCACTCTGTAAAGGGCGGGGCAGGGGCATTTGGTCTGGATGATCTGGTCCGCTTTGCCCACGTTTTCGAGACCCTGATGGACGAGCTGCGCTCGGGCCGCAAAGCGGTGGACGAGGATGTGGTGCAAAGCCTGTTACGCGCCTCGGATGTTCTCAATGACCATGTGACGGCGGCGCGTGGCGCAGGGCCAGCGGTGGATCCCGACCGTTCGCAAACCTTGATTGCCGAACTGGAAACCCTGACCCACGGCGCGCCGGTTTCAGGAACGGATGCGGTCGCATCCGCTGATATGGACGACGATTTCGGCTTTACCCCCGTTGCGCTCAGCCTTGATGATTTTGGTTCAAGTGAAGCCATGCCCTTGATGGACCTGCCACCGCTTGACCTGCCGGCACTGGATGCGCCGGTTACGACAAGGGGTGAGCAAACCGGTTGGAAGATCATCTTCCGTCCGCATCCACGCCTCTATGCCAATGCCAATGAAACGGCGCTGTTGCTGCGCGAACTGGGTCGTCTGGGACCGATCTCGGTAGAGATGGATGATAGCGGCCTGCCGTCACTGGAGGACTTGGAGCCACTGGATTCGCATCTGGTCTGGACCATTCATCTGGATGCGCCGGTGGCCGAACTTGATGTGCGCGACGTATTCGATTTTGTTGAAACCGATTGCGATCTCAGCATCACGCCGGTCATGTCGGCCGGTGCTGAGGCACCTGTCGTTCTGGATACCCTGCCGGATCTGGGCGATGGCCTGCCGTCGCTGGATGGCGGGGCATCGACCGAGTTCGACATTGCGGCACTGGTGGCGATGGCTCAGGCCGATACGGCGGCGCGCCTGGGCGGGAGCAGCGAGCCTGCACCCGTGATCGAAGAGGCCCCCAAGCCTCAAGCCGCGCCGGTACCCGCAGCGCCCCAGGCGGCGGCCAATAATGCGTCTGCTGCCTCTGCGACAGCGGCCCCTGTCACGATCCGCGTCGATCTGGAACGTGTGGACCGCCTGATCAATGCGGTCGGCGAACTGGTGATCCAGCAAGCCATGCTGGCCCAGCGCGTCTATGAAAGCGGTCTGGCCCGTTCGTCTGATATCTCGCTTGGTCTTGAAGACCTTGAACTGCTGACCCGCGAAATTCAGGACAGCGTCATGGCGATCCGCGCCCAGCCGGTGAAGTCGGTATTCCAGCGTATGCCGCGTCTGGTGCGCGAAGTCGCTGCCATGACCGGCAAGAAGGTGAAACTGGTCACGTCCGGCGAAGACACCGAGGTGGACAAGACCGTGGTGGAACGCCTGTCCGAGCCAATCACCCACATGCTGCGCAATGCTATCGATCACGGCTTGGAAAGCCCCGAGGAACGCGAGGCGGCCGGCAAGCCGGTTGAAGGCACCGTCAAACTGGCCGCTCTGCACCGCTCGGGCCGGATCGTCATCGAGATCACTGATGATGGCAAAGGTATCAACCGCCAGCGTGTTCGCTCCATTGCCGAGGAACGTGGTCTGGTGACCCCAGACCAGATCCTCAGTGATGACGAGGTGGACAACCTGATCTTCCTGCCCGGTTTCTCGACGGCCAAGGAAGTGACCGATGTGTCTGGCCGTGGCGTGGGGATGGATGTGGTGCGCCGCTCCATCCAGTCGCTGGGCGGGCGGATTTCGATTTCCTCCAATCCGGGCAAGGGCTCGGTCTTTACCATGTCCCTGCCTCTCACATTGGCGGTGCTGGATGGCATGGTGGTGGGTGCCGCAGAGCAGACGCTGGTGGCCCCGCTGGCGGCTATTGTCGAAAGCCTGACCCCCAAGGCCGAGGACATTCATCTGGTCGGTGGCGTCGATCCGGTCCTGATGTTCCGTGACGAGTTTGTGCCACTGGTCGATGTTGGCCAGTCGATGGAGTTCCGCACCGATCCCACTGACCTGAAGGGCGGCGTGGTGATGATTGTGGAAACCGAGGGCGGTCAGCGGGCTGGCCTTCTGGTGGATGCGATCCATGGCCAGCGTCAGGTCGTGATCAAAAGCCTTGAAACCAATTATCGCCACGTCGAAGGCGTGGCGGCTGCAACCATTCTTGGGGACGGGCGGGTAGCTCTGATCCTTGATATCGACGCTCTGGTGACAACCGGACGTCGGCGGACGACCTCTCTTGCTGAACTGAAAATGGCGAGCTGACCCATGACCCAAGTCACCCCCAATGTCGCCGGTTCCGACCGCGAACTGATTGCATTCCGCATCGGCGAACAAGAGTTCTGCGTCGATATTATGAGCGTGCGTGAAATCCGTGGCTGGACACCGGCCACGCCGCTGCCCCGCTCGCCTGCCTATATGAAGGGCGTCATCAATCTGCGCGGCACCGTGCTGCCAATCATCGATCTGGGCGCGCGCTTTGGTCTTCAGACTGGCGAGCCAAGCGAGCGTCACGTCATTATGGTGGCCCATGTGGGCAGCCGTCTGGTGGGGCTGCTGGTGGATGCCGTCTCCGACATTGTGCAACTGACCGATGCAGCCATCCAGCCGACGCCGGATGTGGCGTCCGAGAGCGTGAAGGCCTTTGTGAAAGGCATTTTCGCCGTCGAAGGTGGTCGTATGATCAGCCTGATCGACCTTGAACACGTCCTGCCGGTCGAGGCGGAAACCGAAGCCGCATGACTATGACCGCCGGTCGGGAGACTCTGGTGGACGGCGAATTTCCGTTCACACAGGCGGACTTCCGTCACATTGCCAGTGCCCTGCACAGCCATGCCGGTATTGCCCTTCATGAGGGCAAGGCCGCGCTGGTCTATTCGCGTCTGGCCAAGCGTCTGCGGACGCTGGGTCTGAGTAATTTTGCCGAATATATCGCCCTTGTGGAATCGCCTCAGGGCAAGGAAGAGCGTCAGGCCATGACCGCGGCCCTGACGACCAATGTCACGCGCTTTTATCGCGAGCCGCACCATTTCGACCATCTGCGCGATGTGGTGATGCCGCAGTTGGCCGCCCGTGCGCGCGCCGGTGGGCGTGTGCGTCTGTGGTCGGCTGCCTGTTCCAATGGTCAGGAGCCGTATTCGATGGCTCTGACCGTTCTGGAAAAACTGCCGGAAGCCAATGATCTGGACGTACGTATTCTAGCCACCGATATCGACCCGAACATGGTCGCGGAAGGCAAGGAAGGCATCTATTCCGATGATCTTCTGGCCCCTGTTCCCGCCTCGGGGCGTCGTCATTTCAATCCGGTGGCCGGACGTCCGGGCTATTCTCAGGCCAGCGACGCGCTGCGTCGTCTGGTCGTTTTCAATGAACTGAACCTGATCGGCAAATGGCCGATGAAGGGCATGTTTGACGTGATCTTCTGCAGGAATGTGGTGATCTATTTCGATGATGCCACGCAGGAAATGATCTGGAGCCGCTTTGCACCGATCATGAATCCGGGTGGGGCGCTTTATATCGGGCATTCCGAGCGTGTTTCGGGGCCGTCGGCTGGCGCGTTCAAGACCTGCGGCCTGACCACCTATCAGCGCGTTGAAGGTGTGGCATGAGCCGGATCAAGGTTCTCGTTGTCGATGACAGCGCCACGATGCGCAGTCTGATTTCGGCTGTCCTGCGCCGTGATCCGGATATCGAGGTCGTCGGTACGGCGGAGGACCCGCTGGAGGCGCGCGCAAAGATCAAGACACTGAATCCAGATGTCCTGACGCTGGACGTCGAAATGCCCAATATGAACGGGCTGGAATTCCTCGAAAAGATTATGCGCTTGCGTCCCATGCCGGTGGTGATGGTGTCGACCCTGACACAGGCCGGAACGGATGTGACACTGGCGGCACTGGAAATCGGGGCTGTGGATGCTGTGGCCAAACCGGCGGTCGGCCATCCGGCCTCCGAAGCCTTTGCCGATCTGGCCGAGAAGGTGAAGTCGGCGGCCCGTGCCCGCGTGCGTCCGCTGGAACCACGCAATGTGCAGGCCCACCAAGGGGTCTATCATGCCGATCCGAACCATATTCTGGCGATTGGATCGTCAACGGGCGGTGTCGAGGCGCTCTTGACCATTTTGTCGGCCTTTCCGGCAGATTGTCCTGCGACGGTGATAACCCAGCACATGCCCGCCAGCTTTACGCGCAGCTTTGCAGCGCGTCTGGACCGTACGTCCAATGTGCATGTGTCCGAAGCCGTAGACGGAGCCGTTCTGCAAACGGGCCATGTCTATCTGGCACCGGGAGGCGCGGCCCACCTGACGGTTGTGGGGGGGCGTTGTCGTCTGGTGACGTCCGATCCGGTCAACGGGCACCGTCCATCCGTGGATGTGCTGTTTGAATCGGTGGCACGACTGGGCCGCCCGATGACGGGTGTCATTCTGACGGGGATGGGTCGGGACGGTGCGCGAGGTCTGAAAACCATGCGCGATGCCGGTGCCCGCACCTTCGGGCAGGATGAGGCCTCATGTGTGGTCTATGGCATGCCCAAGGCTGCCTTCGAGGTCGGGGCCGTAGAGCGCCAGATGCCTTTGACCCGCCTTGCTCCCGCTATTCTTGAATCATGCGCCGCCAAGGGCGCCAAAACGACTGTCGCGTAAGGACTATCCATGCCAGCAGCCTCTGCCATTCGCACTCTGATCGTAGATGACCAGTTGACGATGCGCGCTCTGATCCGCACCAGCTTGCAGCAGATCGGTGTGCGTGACATCGAAGAAGCGCCGGATGGCGAGGCTGCTCTTCGCGCCATCATTACCAAGCCCGTGCATCTGGTGATTTCTGATTTCAACATGCCTAATCTTGACGGTCTGGGACTGTTGCGCGGTATCCGCGCCCACCCGCCGATTGCCAAGACGGCCTTCATCATGCTGACGGGGCGCGCCGACCGCGAACTGGTGCAGCGCGCAGTGCAGTACGGGGTGAACAACTATCTGGTGAAGCCCTTCACCACCCAGCAGCTCAAAGAAAAGCTTGAGTCTGTTTTCGGGCCTCTGACCTGATGAACTCTTCCGGCGCCACAGCCACAGAAAAGCGCGTCCATGTGGGGCAGGGGGATCATTTTGTCTCCTCTGACCCCGATGTCGTGCTGACCACGGTATTGGGCAGTTGCGTTGCCCTGTGCCTGACCGACCCTGTGGCCGGTGTCGGGGGGATGAACCATTTCCTTCTGCCCGAGGGCGAGATGGACGGCACCGCCGCCAGTCGCCGCTACGGAGCCTATGCGATGGAAGTGCTTATCAACGATGTGCTGAAGGCCGGTGGCCGTCGTGAACGGCTGGAAGCCAAGCTGTTCGGCGGCGGACGTATGTTTGACAGCCTCAGCGATGTCGGCGCAGCCAATGCCGCTTTTGCCGAACGCTTTATGGCCGACGAAGGCATTCCTGTGTTGGGCGGAAGTCTGGGTGGCTTTGGTGGCCGCCGTCTGCATTATTGGCCGGTTAGTGGCCGCGCTCGACAACGGGCAGTGATGGATGTGGCAGCGGTCCCGCCGCCCAAAGTCACCTTGCCGCCTGTCGCTGCGGGCGATCTGGAGTTGTTTTGATCATGTCTCACGATACGCAGGCCTTGTTACAGGCGGTTTCCGCTGAGCTGGGAGATATCGCGACGGGCGTGAAAGCGGCGGGCGATCTGATGGGCGAGGTGATGTCGCATCTGCCGGCCCAGACACGTCTGTCCTATATGGCGCGTATCCAGAGCTTTGATGTTCTGGCTCAGCGGCTTGAAGCCCTGTCTGGTCTGTCGGATGCACTGGCGAATGAACAACCGCTGGATTCGGCACTGGCAGCTCTGCCGCTGGCGGAAATGGCCGAACGTCTTCAGGAAGCGGCCCATCGCGGTACGTCCAAGCCCCGCGCTGCAAATGCGCAAGACACCGCACAGCCCTCTGGCGAGTTGCATCTGTTTGACTGATGAACAAGGACGATCAGGTCAATCTTGAACATTCCACGGTTCTGCTGATCGACAATAACCAGCAGGCGCTGGATATGCTCGGTTCCGTGATCCAGGGGTTTGGTGTGCGCGAGCAGATCAAACTGGGTTCGGCGGTGGCTGCGGTCAAACTGTTGGAAGAGCGGCCTGTTGATCTGATTATTATCGACTGTGCCGATCCTGAAATGGATTCCTATGCCTTTACGCGCTGGCTGCGGCGCGAGACCCCGGCTCCGTTGAAATATACGCCGGTGATTCTGGTGACCGGCCATGCCTCGCAAGCCAAGGTGCAAGAGGGGCGTGACTGTGGTGTCAGCTTTGTCGTGGTCAAACCGATCACACCGGCTGTGCTGCTGAAGCGGGTTATGTGGCTGGCCACGGACGAACGCGAATTTATCGAATGTCCGACCTATGTCGGGCCGGATCGCCGCGTGCGGAATTACGGCCCGCCCATGGGCGAGAAGGGACGCCGCAAGGGTGACCTTTCGGCCCATATCGGTGTCGCCACAGAGGCCAATATGGACCAATCGGATATCGACGCCTTGCTGAAACCGATGAAGGTGCAACTGTGACGGCTGCGGTCAAAACCACGATTTCATCGGGAACGGCGGTCGGAGAGGGGGAAGGCGCGACAGCCGTCAAGGTTGTCTCCAGCTTGTCCAAGAAAATGGCCGAGCCGGGCGGTCTGACGGTCGCAGCGATCGAGCGCCGCTCGTATGAGCGATTGCTCAGCCACAAGCACGAAGCCATGCAGTCGGTTGAACGGGCCGTGAGCGAACTGGAAGCGCGAACGGCCGGAGATATGGCCGTAGCGGATGCCGAACTTTATCGGATCACCAGCCAGATGCTGGATCTGGCGGGCTTTTTCGATACCGGACCGCTCTATGAGGCCGGCTACAGCCTGTGCGAACTTTTGGATGTCATGCAAGGCAAGCAAGGCTGGAGCCCTGAGGCTATTCGTGTGCATGTCCGTGCGCTGCGTTTAATCCTCAAGGATCACTGCCAACCAACATCCCACAGCGCCGCGTTGCTGGAAGGTCTGCGGGCTGTTCTGGAGCATGCCCGCAAAGCTTGAAGCGTCTCAGGCCTAGCGGGGGTCGCCATCCTCTGCGCTGTCGGCTTCTTCGACCTCGGCCTGTTGACGCAGGGCTTCCTCTTCGGCGGCAGCATCGGCTTCGGTTAGGCCTTTGGCCTGTAAGAGCAGGGCCTTGGCCGCAGGGTTTTCACCGTGCGGATTATTCACCAGTGGCTCGATAACCGCGATGGCCTCGGCATTGCGCTCATGGCGCAGCAGCGCATCGGCATAGTAAAAGCGAGCCTCGCTAAGTTGCGGAGCCAGAGTATAGGCCAGCGACAAAATTTCGAGATCGTTGGCTGTAGGATAGTTCGGCTCTGCCCTGCGGTTTTCAGCCATGAGCAGGAAGGTGGCATAGTTGGCATCGTCGGCCGTATAGGCCGTACGCAGAGCCGCTTGTGCCTCTTGCCGATAGCGGCGCGCAGCGGCCTCGTCATCGGCTTCAAAAGCCTTGTCCACCAAATCCATCTTGGCGCGCGCCATATATTGCAGGGCTTCGATATGGTTGGGATCGAGGGCCAGAAGGCGATCCAGAACCTCGGCGGCTTTTTCAGGATCGCGGGCATTGTGTAACTCGGCATGGGCCAAGATCAGCAAGGCCAGAATATCGTCGGGATAGCGCGCGGCTTTGCGGCGGATTTCTTCCAAAGTGGACTGGCGGTTTTCTTCGGTGGACCCGCTTTTGAGCCGTTGGCCCAGCAGCAGAAGATCGTCGGCTGATTCCGGCAAAGCCGTGACCTCGATTGAAGGCACAGGATATTCGGTTTTTAGCCCAACATAGGGGATGCGCCCGTTCATATAACGGCGCAGAGTTCGGCGCAGTTCGGTCGGTGTCAATCCGGTCGCATTCTGGAATGCCGTGACAGAATCGGTACCGGAGCCGATGGCTTGCAGATAGGCGGCCAATTGCTGACGCCGTGTCTGGTCCCCCATAAACCAGTGGGTCAGCAGCCAGGCCAGCGGATAGTAGCTGTCTGAATTGCGGGCTTTGACCATGGGGCGGTTGGACAGAAGCTCGCTCATGGATATCCAGCCCAGATAGCTGAGCGCCATGGCGCGATTCTGGTTTGGAATACCGACACGAGTGTCGCGCGCCCTGAATTCGGTCGGGGCGTAGTACTCTGCAAAACCTTCAACGAACCAGCTGGGATAGGGATATGAAAGATCGGCCATCATAAAATGATGGGCGTATTCATGTTTGAGTGTGTGGTTGTTTTCGCCGCGCGTCGCGACGGCGAAAATATCTTCGTCGGAAGAGGTATAAAATCCCGCAATCCGGTCGCGTGCGCCGGGCCAGATGGTTCCCAGCCCTGAATCACTCACCAGATAGATGGGCAGTTTGCGGTGGGGGACAGAATTGACATCCTGTCCCATGAACAGACGCAGCACATAGTCGAACTTTTCCAGTTCGATCAGCATTTCACGCGCTTCGCGGTCAGAACCGGAGCTGTAAAGCTCAAAACGCGGGCTTTCGTATTTTTTCCAGTCGGCCAGTGCCGGAGAGGCCAAAAGGACCAGCGACGAGGCCGCCATCAAAGGCGCAAATCCGCGCACGAAAACAGATTTGAAAACGGTATGCAGCGCCATGCTATTCCCCCCGAAAAGCAGAGGTAGGAATCGCACCGTGGCCGGTCTTTGGCAAGCGACAGAACGACGCTGTCAGGCCGCGTGAAGCCCCCATATAGCGCGGTCGGTAGTGCGCGCGGTCAGCTTGCCCGCATCGGCGCGTTTGCTCAGTTGCTGCATCACAAGATCGGGCAGGGCACAAAAACGTGGCTCGACCAGTTCCGGCGCACAGTTCTGATGCGGGGCTGTGAAAAGTGCGGCGTTCAGCCCGTCAGATTTACGGCACAACAGCCATGCGATACGGCGTGCCCGTTCAGGATAGCTGTGTTGCAGATCGGGATGTTCGGCGAACAGTTCACAGGCCAGCTCGAGGACCGCATCCATATTCAGCGGATCAAAGCGCCGCTCGTCCCGCAAGGGGGCGGGGCATGGCGGATCAAGCGCGAACACCACATCATTGAGCAGGAACAGCATGGCTTTTGCCTTCAAACACCCTTTGGGGCGAAGACAGGTCTTAAGCGGGTAGGTTTGAGGACGGGTTCACGAACGCGGTGAACAGGGTGTTCACCATGCCGGTGTGGGTTCAGGAGGCTGTTTTTTCGCCCTCGACCTTTTCCAGCAGGAAGTGACGGCCCTGACGGTCTTCGATTTCCACCACCCAGAGGTCTGGATCATAGCCTCTGCGACGTTCCAGATAGGCGTCCAGTTCGGACTCGCTTTCGCTGGCGACAGGTTGAATCCACAAGGGTTGCCCGTCCATATCCACGCTTTGGCTATAGAGGCGGGCGGTGCGATCAGACGTATTATAGGCCTTGATGACCACATCGCCTGCCCGCATGTCGCCCTTGCGAACCACGGTGGCAAAAGCCCCTTCTAATTCGGCGCGACGGATCAGGGCCGACACCCAGACATCTGTTGAGAGAAGCAATTGCTAACCTTGATTGCACACCTCCGGTCAAACCGGATGGGCTAGAGACAGGGAATGACTATACCGGTTTCCCGTCTGCGCGTCAGTTTCGTAAACCCTTCCCGCCACAGGATGAAGGGGGGAACTGCGCTATGCCTTGCGCTTGTGCTCGCCTGTGTGCCGGCGCAGGCGCAGGATGCAACTGCTCAAGCCTATCATGAGCGCAGCTTTATTCTGGCGGCCAATACCAAATGTCGTCTGTTTGATGCCCCTGTAGAGCAGGCTTTAGGGGCGGCGGCGTTGCAAACGCGTGGCGTCTTGTTGCGGGCAGGTCATGAGACGGCGCAGATCGGGGCTGTGGCCAGTCGGGCAGCCGGTCTGGGACGCGCAGTCTCCTGTGCCGATCCGGCCTTGCAGGAAACAACCGGCCGTATCGTTCATGCCTTTTCGCGCTGGAGCCGCGCGGCAAGGCTGGAGTTTCCGGCGCGTCACCAATCGTGGCGCGTGGACCGCTTTGCCGGTTCGAAAACCGGCTGGCGCATGGTGCAGGACAGTGCCGTGGGCACGGCAGCCGTGCGGTTCGGCTTGGCTGGTCTGTCGCCAGAAGAAACAAGTCCGACAGTGGTGGTGTCATTTCGTGGCAAGTCACGTCCCTATGCGGCGCGTCTTGTAATGCGGGATATGGATTTGTTGCCGCGCCCGCATGCTGTCACTGCCGGTCAGGCGCAGATGCCACCCTTTTCAGGCCGGAAAATTATTTTCGCGGCCCGCCAGACGGATGCGCCGGATACCCTGTTAGGTGAAGGCAAGCGTCGGGGCGAGGCGTGGGAGTTTCCTCAAGAGGCCATGATGCAAGTCACCCGTCTTGATCCGCGTGAGCCATTCTGGATCGAGTTTTTGTTCCGTGATGACTCTGTGGCGCGGGTGCCGTTTGAAGCCGGTGATGCGGGTGCAGCCACGGCTTTTTTAGGATTGGGCAGGGTCTAGGGGATAAGCTTCAGACCACCAGCCAGGCTACGGCAAAACCGATAGCCAGATAGGTGCCAAAAGGAATCTTGCTGTGCATGTCCAGATTGCGGCCCGCCAGCTTTAGTCCGAGGACAACGAACAGTCCCGATAGCGACGCCACCAGCAGGACTATGGCCAGATCCAGTGCCCCAACCCATGCTGCCCCCATGCCGAACAGGATGGGGTCTCCGCCGCCAAGGCCGCCGCGACCACGCAGCTTGCGGTACAGGAAGGCCAGCAGCCACAGGGCGCTGAAACCGAACAGGGCGGACAATACAGCCATCATCCAGCCCTGACCCAACGGGTAGGGCAGCACGATGGCAGCAATAATGCCTGTAAGCCCAAGCGGGACGGTCAAAATATCGGGCAACCAGAAATTTTCGGCGTCCACGACGGCGATCAATAAAAGCTGCCAGCCCAGCAGGGCTGTGAACAGGGCGCTCCACGGTGGGGCCAGACCCTGCCATTGCGACCAGAGCGCGGAGACGATGCCGATGATGGCACCTGCGACGGGCATGACCCGATAACGAAGTGGTCTTGGCCCCAGTGTCAGTGGCGGCAGGCGGTGGCTGACAAGGGCTGCCAGCCATCCGGTGATAAGGCCGATAAGACCCAGCGCAATAGCGGTGGCCATTTCCGGGGCCATTGGAGCAGGCATGGATGTGTGTCTCTCTCGGGTCAGTCGGACGGGTATGATCTATATCAATGCCCTGCATTCCCATTAACGCGATGGACAATCTTCTCCCTCGCCCTTGCTGATGAAGTCTTCTGGCAGGCGAAACAAGACTGGCCGGAAGTCCCGCGTGTGGCTTCCGGCTTTTTTTGTGCCTGGTCACAGGCAAAGAAAAAGGGCGCTCAAATGAGCGCCCTTCAGGTGAAT
The DNA here is from genome assembly GCF_045345115.1 of Brevundimonas sp. BH3. Taxonomy (GTDB): domain Bacteria; phylum Pseudomonadota; class Alphaproteobacteria; order Caulobacterales; family Caulobacteraceae; genus Brevundimonas. The sequence continues at coordinate 2,633,458 of NZ_CP150796.1, read as the reverse complement.
AGGTCTGCGGGGGAGAAAGGACCTATTCGATAGGCTTGCTGTTATTATTGCTGTCGCGGTCGATCCAGCGGGTGAACGGATCGATGACCGCAAACTTCGGCTTGGCGTTGGCCACCAGACGCAGGGTCTGCGGGCCGCTGCGGATGGCATGGCGTTCCAGAAGGACGATGTCCTTGGGTGCGATAACATCCAGACTTGGCTCGCTCATCAGAAGGCCGATCTCGATCTGCTCGTCGAGCGGCGCGGTTTTTTCATTGCCCTTGTCGTCGGCATAGAGTTTACGCGCCTCGATTTGCATCACCACGTCCCACTTGCCGTCGGCACGGCGGGTGGCGCGGGCCGAGGTGACCTTCAGATCATAGAGGGTGATCTTTTCCATCAGGTCGGTGATCAGGGCGTGCTTCTCAGCCGGAGCCTCGGCCTTGAGCGCAGCGATCAGGTCCACCGAGCGCGGATAGGGTGCAGAGCCGAACCTGTGCGCGGCCAGCAGCTTGGACAGGGCGCGGTTGACCACGTCCTCGCCCAGTTGGTCACGCAGCAGGTAAAGCACATGGCCACCCTTGCGATAGTGGATATAGCCCTGACCGGCTTCGACGCGTTCCAGCGGGAACTCGCCCAGACGCTCCGAACCGCGCGCCGACAGATAGTTGTCGAGATCGTATTTCAGGAAGCGACGGATTTGCTCCTGACCATACATCTTCTCCATCACCATCAGGGCTGAATATTCGGCGAGGGTTTCGGACAGGGAGGTTGCACCCTGCACATTGGCACCGACGATCTGGTGCGCCCACCACTGGTGCGCCAGTTCGTGGGCGGTGACGAAGGTCACATAGTCGATGGCATCGGGTTTGCGCAGGTCGGCATTAAAGCCGATGCTTTCGGAGTACGGCATCGTGTTCGCAAAGGCTTGCGCGAAGGAGCTATAGCCGGGGAACTCGATGATGCGGGCCTGACGGAACTGGTAGGGGCCAAAGGCCGACTGGAAGTAGTCGAGGCTCTTTTCCAGCGCGGTCAGCATGCGCGGCGCATGCACACCATGCGTCGGGTGGTGATAGACCTCCAGCGAGACACCGTTGTGAGTTTTCTGGGCGACCTCATAGGCGGCCGACTGCACCGAGAAGAAGTGCAGGATCGGGGCTTCGGACACAAAGCGTGCCGTGCGGCGGCCATTGGCCGTCGTGTCGGACATCTTATAGCCCGGCGCGATCGGCGTCTGGTCAGCGACGGTAGACACGGTGATGTCCGAGTTCACCCAGTCGGCGCCGATATAGTTTTTCAGCAGACCTTGCGGGTCGTTCAAATCACGCATGCGCAGTTCGTCCGGCAGGCCGAACTTGCGACGCTTGGCACGATCACTCAACAGGCCACCGCGATCCATACCGATGGAAGGTGCAAAGGCACCGTTGTTCACAAAGGTGCCGTTGTCCACGATGTCGGTCATCAGGTGATTGACGCCGAAACCGCGTTGGCCATAGCGGCTCTCGAAGGTGATAGTACGCTTCTCGCCCGGTTGCAGCGGGGCATCAAAGCGGTAGATGCGATACTGGTGCTGTTTCCACTCACGTTCCAGCTTGGCACCCTGCACCTCGATCTTCATCTCGGTTTCGCGCGGCCAACCCAGATGCACGGCAGGGATAGGCTTGTCGGTGGTGTTCTCGATCACATAGCTGCCGACCGTGGTCATATAGCGGTCATGCGGGAACAGCTTAATGTCCAGCTTGACGTCGCGGACGGCAGGCTGGGGCGTGTTCTCGAAGGCTAGAAGCTGTTTCTCGCGGTCGGCCATACGGGCCTCGGCGTCGGGTTTGCGCTCGTAGATGTTCCAGACATTGGTGTTGACATAGACCAGCACACCCAACCCGATGAAGGCGGTCAGAGCCGTGCCTGCAATCACACCAGCCGAACCCATCAGGCGACGCGGCGCACGCTGGAAGCGGGGCTTGAAACGTGTCTCAGTGCCGCGACGCCACAGGGCAAAGATGGCGACCATCAGCATGACGCAGAAGGCTGACCAGTAAAGAACGGCGGGCAGGGTCACGGTGTGGAAACCGGCTGTGCCGTTCAGGTCCGACAGCGGCACCGAAGGCCACGAGGCGAAGTTGTACAGATAGTGGTCCCAGCCAAAGCCCGAAGCGATGATGGTGAAGATCACATAGAGGACCATTATGGCCCAACCGACAAAGCGGTTCGGCGACAGCGACTGCACAAAGATGGACAGGATGGCCATCATGATCAGACCGATACTGTCGGGCAGGACATACCAGAACAGGTATTTGCCCAGCTCGAACTGGTACCAGCCACGCGCGATCTGGGCGATCAGACCGGCAAACACCGACAGAGCCAGTGTCGAGATCAGCACCAGTGCCAGACCCATCACCTTGGGCACCATGAAGGTCCAGTCGGCAGCGGGGGTGGAATCGACGATTTCGTGGATTTTGCGGTCCTGATCGCGCCAGACTAACTCGCCCGAATAGTAGATGGCGATCACAATCGTCACCAGCGAGAAGGAGCCTTGCAGCATCTGGATGACGTCGCGCGTGGCGGGGAAGGTCTTCACCCCGTACATCTCGCCCCCGAACAGCAGGGTGGTGATGGCCATCAGGAAGCCGAACAGCATCAGCACCAGATAGGCAGGGCTCTTGAAGATCAGGCCCATTTCAAAGCGCGTGCGGGCGATGAACTGGCTGACGGACTGGGCAAGGCCGTAACGGCCACTGGCCAGCGGGCGGGCCTGCGGCGCGTGGACGACGGCTTTTTTCTCGGCCTTTTGCAGTTTGGCCTGTTTCTTTTCCGAATTCCCGCGGGCGGAACGGCTGAAGAAGGCAACCGCGGCGGCCAAGAAGGCAAGGCCGACGCCGGTCCACAACAGGCGGTTACCCAACAGGACGCCGGTCAGTTCGGGAAGCTCGGTATTCTTTTGGGCGGGCGTCCAGTAGCGGGAAATCTCGCTAAAGGCACCGATGCCCAGCGGTTCCAGCCAGCTGCCCAGTTCGCGCATTTCCGGCTTGGACAACAGGGTGGAAGTGACCACGAAATAGAGGATGATCAGGCCGACAGCACCGACATAGCTGGCCATCATCGAACGGGTCAGGGTGGCGAGGCTGAAGACCACGGCCGAGGTGAAAAACACCCCCGGCAGCCCAAACACCAGATAGGCATAGGCATAGTCGCCAAGACGCAGGCCCTGCAGGGTTTCAGGATCGATCCACGGCATGAAACTGCCGAAGATCAGGCCGATACTGATGCTGGAATAGGCCAGGGCGGCGGCAAGGAAGGCCCCTGCAAAACGGCCCAGCACATAGTCAAAACGGGTGATGGGGGTCGCATTGATCAGCGGGCCATAACCCGTGGTGGTGTCACGCGACACCGCATTGGCCACCAGTCCGACCGCGCCCAGCAGGAAGAACAGGTTCAGAATGGAATGGACAATGATGATGGTCGAAGCCGCATTGACATAGACATTTCCGCCCGTGCCCCCGACGCGGATATTGTCGCTGGCCGCCATAATGCCGAAGCTGAGCAGGCCGAACAGGATGGTGACAACCCAGAAGGTGGGCTGTCGCAACTGATAGCGGAATTCAAAGGCCGCGATTTTGGCGAGCATAATGGTGTGCTCCCGATCAGGCGGCGGCAGGGACGCGGCGCGAGGCGCTGAGCGTCGAGAAGTAAACGTCTTCGAGATTGCCGCTGACAGGCTCGAATGCCGTGCCCGGGGATGTGTCGGACAGGACGTGAATCAAGGTGCGACCGGCAAATAGACGCGTCGAGATGACCTCGAAACGCTGACGGTAATCTTCCAGTTCGGCCTTTTCGATGGCGGTGCGCCAGACACGGCCCTTCAGGCTGCCGATCAGGTCCAGCGGTGCGCCTTCAAGCTGGATGCGGCCACCGGCCAGAACGGCCATGCGCGGGCACAGGTCGGCAACATCTTCGACGATATGGGTGGACAGGATGATGACGACATTCTCGCCGATCTCGGCCAGCAGGTTCAGGAAGCGGTTGCGCTCTTCGGGGTCGAGACCTGCGGTGGGCTCATCGACGATGATCAGTTGCGGATTGCCGATCAGGGCCTGTGCGATGCCGAAACGCTGGCGCATACCGCCCGAGAAACCGGCAATGGCTTTTTTGCGGACATTCCACAGATTGACCTGATTGAGCAGGGTCTCGACCGTGTCCTTACGCTCCTTGCCGCCACTGATGCCCTTGAGGATGGCCATGTGGTCCAGCATGTCATAGGCCGAAACGCGCGGATAAACGCCGAAATCCTGCGGCAGATAGCCAAGGGTCCGGCGCAACATTTCCGGCTCCTTGATGACGTCGAGTTCGCCGAATTTGATGCTGCCAGACGTAGGCGATTGCAGGGTGGCAATGGTCCGCATCAGGGTGGACTTGCCCGCCCCGTTCGGACCCAGCAGGCCGAACATGCCGCGTGGAATCTCTAAAGACACATCGTCCAAAGCGCGTGTGCCATTGGCATAGATGTGGGTGAGATTGGTGATCGACAGCATAAAGGGTCCCCTGCTCGTAGTGTACCGGGCACTCAAACAGAAGTGGCCCTGTGTGCAAGTGAACCTTCGGTAAGAAAAAGGCCGGAAGCAATGACTTCCGGCCTTTGCAGGGGGTTTACATGTCGTCCTTGGGAACGCCTTCGCGACCTTCGACGCGATCTCGATAGATGGAGGCACGAGCCAAAAGGATCATGGTGACGGGCGTTGTGACCGTCAGAAAAATCGCGATCAGCAATGGCTTGAGCGTCAGGCGGCCTTCGGCAAAGCTGAAATAGATCATCATAGCGACCACGATGGTGGCCATACCCATTGTGGAAGCCAGTGTCGGCGCATGCAGGCGCTCATACATGGTCTTAAGCGTCTTGAGACCGATACTGCCCAGCAGCGCCAAAAGCGCGCCGAAAATACAAAGAGCCGTAACGGTTATGGCGGCCCACATGGGCAGGTCGGGCATATGTTCGGGGGCGGTCAGCATTATTCGATCACCTCGCCACGCATCAGGAATTTGGCCAGTGCGACTGTGGACGTAAAGCCGATGACGGCCAGTATCAGGGCGGTTTCGAAATAGGCGTTCAAGCCCATGCGGATGCAGTGGACGAGGATCAGCAGCATGGCGTTCACATACAGCGTATCCAGACCGAGCACCCTGTCCTGAGCGCGTGGGCCTATCAGGATACGCCACGCGCAAACCAGCATGGACAGGGCCAGAACCACCTGTGCGAAACCGGTGCCCCAATAGACAATGGCGGCGGGCGTCATGGGAAGATCTCCATCAGCAGGCGCTCATAGCGGTTATGCAGGATGGCCTTCCAGTCATCCTCTTCGCGCAGGTCCAGCACATGTAGCAGCAGGACGCGGGAATAGCGGTCATACTGGACCCATGTGGTACCGGGTGTACTGGTGACGATGATGGCCAGACAGGCCAGCGCATAACGGTTGCTGCATTCCAGCGGGATGTTGACGAAGCCCGCTTTGCGTACTGCCTTGCGATGACCCAGAATGATTTTGGCGGTGTTCCAGTTCGACACCAGAATGTCGATCTTTAGTCGCCATAACAGCCTGATAATGGCGACCGGATTGCGCACCTTGACCATGTCCGGTTCCAGCACCCGCATGACCTGAGGCACCAGAAGCGCGACAATCAGGGCAATGGTGGCGTGACCGGCCCCTGCGGGCGAGGCCATAAGCATCCAGACAAGGAACAAGGCCACAGACAAGATGGGGTGTGGCAAAACTTGTTGGCCAATGCGGCGTAGAGCGGAGGCGATCATTACAGGCGCCCTTTCAGGACCGCCGCGACGTAGTCGCCGGGGCGGGTGAGCCAGTCGCCGGTATGCTCGGCATAGGACAGGGCTGCGCCGCCCGCGACCGTCAGCCACAGACAGCAGGCAATCAATCCGCCAATGGCCACAAATTCGGGACTGCGGACCACAAGGATATTGTCCTCTTCGCGTTTCCAGAAACCGTCGATGCCGAAACGAACCAGTGCGATCAGAGTGGCGAAACTGGAGAAGGTCAGGATGCCTATGACCCACCAGCTGGCTGGCAGGTTGGCCCCGTTATCTTCGAGAAGGCCGATGAAAATGCCCAGCTTGCCGATGAAGCCAGCCAGAGGCGGCATGGAGGCGACAACCAGCGCTGCCAGCGCAAAGAAGGCCCCCAAGAGAGCCAGAGAGCGGGGCATGACACGACCCACCTCTTCGACATCATCGGCCTCGAACGGGTCGGTATATTCGTCATCGAAAAAGGCATCGCTGCCAATGGCAGCACGGTCTTCGCCGCGCACCAGAATCTCGGCGATCAGGAATAGGGCTGCCGAAGCCAGCGTCGAGGCTGTCATATAGAAGAGCGCGCCGCCAAGGGCGTTTGCCTGACCCAAACCGACAATGGCCAGGACGGTGCCGGAAGAGGCCATGACAGCATAGCCGATGACCCGCTCCAGACGCTGGGCGGCGATGACGCCGGCACCGCCGAAAATGACAGTCGCCAGACCCAGTACCAGAAGCACCGACTGGCCCAGACCCGCACTGTCACCGCTATCGGGGTGGAACATCAGCATCGACAGGCGCAGCAGCACATAAACCCCAACCTTGGATAGTAGGGTAAAGACCGCCGCGACCGGCGCACTGGCGGCTGAATAGGCTCCCGGCAACCACAGACCCAGCGGCCACGCCGCCGCCTTGATGAGGAAGGCGATACCGAGAATGGCGCAACCGGCTTCGAACAGGGCGCGGTCTTCGGCGGCGATATAGGGCACACGCGCGGCAAGGTCGGCCATGTTCAGCGCACCGACCGTGCCATAGACCAGCGCCACCCCGATCAGGAAGAACAGCGAGGCGGTCAGGTTGATGGCCACATAGCCCAGTCCGGCCCGCACGCGCTTTTCACCCGAGCCATGCAGCAACAGCCCGTAGGAGGCGGCCAGCATGACTTCAAAGAAAACGAACAGGTTGAACAGGTCGCCGGTCAGTACCGCGCCGTTCACGCCCATCATCAGCAACAGATAAAGGGCGTGGAAACGCGGCCCTGCACGGTCCCAGCGCGCCAGCGCAAAGATCAGGCCCGCCGCACCGACGACGGCAATCAGGGCCAGCATCAGGGTGGAAAGACGGTCGGCCACCAGAACGATACCGAACGGTGCGGCCCAGTTACCCAGACTATAGACGCGGGCCGTATCGCTGCCGCCGGAGCCGCCGACACTGGCTTCCTGAAGCAGCAACAGGGCCGTGCCGAGAATGGCGGCGCAAACGGCCAGACTGAGGGCAGCCTTGGTCTTGTAGCGCTGCTCCTTGAGCAACAGCATGATGGCCGCTGCCATCAGGGGCAGAATAATGGGCAGGATGGTGAGGTGTTCGAGGAGTGACGGCGTCATTCGGATTCATGCCCGTCAACATGGTCGGTGCCGGTGATGCCCCGGGCGGTTAACAGCACCACAAGATAAAGAGCGGTCAGGGCAAAGGAGATGACGATAGCCGTCAGTACCAGCGCCTGTGGAACAGGATCGGCATAGGCGGAAGGTTCTATCTTGCCTGGATGCACCAGAGGGGGCGCACCGGCCTTGAGGCGGCCCATGGCAAAGATGAACAGGTTGACGGCATAGCCCAGCAGGCCAAGGCCGATAATGACCTGGAAGGTTCGCGGGCGCAGCAGCAGCCAGACGCCCGAGGCGGTCAGGATGCCGATGCCGATGGCCAGGATGATTTCCATCAGACGCCCTCCTCTGGCGCTTCGACTGGCTCGATTTCACGGGCGGTACGCAAGGACTGGTGGGCGATAGCGGTCAGCATCAGCACGGTGGCCCCAACCACCAGCAGGGCGACGCCAAGATCGAAGATGACGGCCGTGGCCAGAGGCACCTTCTCGACCCAAGGCAGGCTGCCATACTGGAAATAGGTGGTCAGGAACGGATAGTTGAACAGCCACGAGGCCATGCCGGTCAGGGTGGTGATCAACAGGCCGCCGCCAATCCAGTAGAGCGGGCGGATACGCAGGCGTTCTTCTACCCAACGTGCACCTTCGGCCATGTATTGCAGGATAAAGGCGACCGACATGGCCACACCGGCGGCAAAGCCTCCGCCCGGTAGGTCATGCCCGCGCAAGAACAGGTGCAGGGCCAAAAGGATGATGAAGGGGAAGGTCCACTTCATCACAACCGAAGGGATCAGCATGGTTTCGTGCAAGGTATCGCCCGACTGGCGCTGTTCGTGCAGCTTGTCGTGGCGGTCCTGAACGCGGCGCTGTTCGGTAATGCCTCGGCTTTCTTCGGCAGGGCGGAAGCGACGCAGCAAGGCCCAGATGGTCAGGCCCACAATGCCCAACACCGTGATCTCGCCCAGCGTGTCAAAGGCACGGAAGTCCACCAGCAGGACGTTGACGACATTTCGCCCGCCGCCGCGCGGATAGGATTCTTCGAGTAGGAAGTTGGACAGATGGCTGCCACCGGGGCGGGTCATGACGGCAAAGGCCATGGTGGCCATGCCCAGACCGGCGAGGGTCGCAATGGTGAGGTCCATGGCGCGGCGACGGCGCGAGGCAAAATCGGTCTTGGACGGTGCCATGGCGACCGAGCGCTTCGGTAGCCAGCGCAGACCCAAAAGCAGCAGGACGCCGGTGACGATTTCCACCAATATCTGGGTCACGGCCAGATCGGGGGCCGAGAACCACACAAAGGTCAGGGCACTGACCACACCGCATCCGGCCATCAGGATGACGGCGGCGAGGCGATGGTATTTTGCCTGCCATGCGGCGGCCAGTGCGCAAACACTGGCGACGATCCAGATCAGGGTAAAGCTGATGCCGGGGCGCTGGATGGCGATGCCAGCCTCTTTCATGCCCAGGCCGCCAAAGCCCGCGGCGACAAGTCCGGCAAGGATGGCAGCAATGACCAGCACACGAATACGCCACTGCTGCTTTTTGGAGCCGAGTTGCAGCACCATCCATTCGGCGCTGATATTCATCCAGCGCATGGCGCGGTCAAAGGCGCGGGCACCGCTGAAACGGCCGACAATCCATGCCTTGTCGGCACGGTTGATACGCTTGCCAAACAGCACATAGGCGGTGGTGCCACCGATCAGGGCGATGAAGCTCATCAGCAGAGGCAGGTTGAAGCCATGCCAGATCGACAGGCTGTAATAGGGGGTGGCGTCACCCAGTACCGACTTGACCGCAAAGCCGAGCACCGGCGCAATCGTCAGGGCCGGAATGGTGCCGACAACCACGCAGATCAGAACCAGCAACTCGATCGGGAAGCGCATCCAGCGCGGCGGCTCATGCGGGGACTTGGGCAGGTCGGTTGCTGGCGGGCCAAAGAAGACCTGATGGATGAAACGCACCGAATACAAAACCGACAGGGCGCTGGCCAAGGTGGCCAGAACCGGCACCATCAGCGAGAAATCGCGGCCCTCTGGGGCTTGCAAGGCTTCGGCAAGGAACATTTCCTTGGACAGGAAGCCGTTCAGCAACGGTACACCGGCCATGGCGGCAGCGGCCACAATGGCCAGTGCCGCCGTATAGGGCATGGTCTTGCGAAGGCCTGACAGTTTGCGCAGGTCACGCGTGCCGGTTTCATGGTCGATCACACCGGCGGCCATGAACAGCGAGGCCTTGAAGGTGGCGTGGTTGACGATGTGGAATATGGCCGCCACCAGAGCCAGCGGCGTGCCCATGCCCAGTAGCAGGGTAATCAGGCCCAGATGGCTGATGGTGGAATAGGCCAGAAGACCCTTGAGATCGTTCTGGAACACGGCGGTCCATGCACCGAACAGCAGGGTGAACATCCCCGCGCCGCCAACGATATAGCCCCATTCGGGAGTGCCAGCGAGTACAGGCCAGAAACGCACCAGCAGGAAAACGCCGGCTTTCACCATGGTGGCCGAGTGCAGATAGGCACTGACGGGGGTGGGGGCAGCCATGGCGCGCGGCAGCCAGAAATGGAACGGGAACTGGGCGCTCTTGGTCAGGGCCCCCATCAGGATCAGGCACAGGGCTGGAAGATAGAGCGGGCTGTTCTTGATGACGTCGCCGGAGGCCAGCACGACATCCAGATCGAAGCTACCGGCAATACGGCCCAGAACCACGACACCGGCCAGAAGGCAAAGACCGCCAAGAGCTGTAACCGTGAGGGCCATGCGCGCGCCATTTTGGGCGGATTCAGAGTGGTTCCAGTAGCCGATCAGAAGGAAGGAGAAGAAGCTGGTCAGCTCCCAGAAGAGGACCATCTGGATCATGTCGCCGGACATGACCACACCGGTCATCGCCCCCATGAAGGCCATCAGGAACGAGAAGAAACGCGGAACCGGATCTTCGGGCGACATGTAGTAGCGCGCATAGAGGACCACCAGCGCACCGATGGCCTGAACGATCAGGGCAAACAGCCATGCGAAGCCGTCAAGACGCAGGCGGAAGGCGATGTCCAGAGTGGGCAGCCATTCCACGCCGAAGCGCGCGACCTCGCCCGAGGCGATGACCGGATACAGGCACAGCAGGGCGATGACGCCGATGAGTGATGTAGCCGAGGCCAATGACGCGGCGGCATTTCGGGCCTTGGTCGGCAAGAAGCTTGCCGCAATTGCTGCAATAAAGGGGGAGGCAAAGGGTATCAGCAGCAAGATGGCCTGATTCATCCGCGGGCACGTCTCCGAATGTCTGGGTGCAGGGGAAGCCCTGCGACAGGAATAAAAAATATAGGAGTGGATGCGACTTTGAACGGCACATCCGGAATGTGAAGGAGCATCCGTGGTTTAGATAAGCCACGGTAGCCTTTGTTTTCTAACAAAGAGGAACGCCCCTGTCCGATCACTAAATCGCCAGAGTATGAAAAAGAAGAGCGTTTTAACGGGAAATGATGAGGCGAATTGACGCCTTGGGTCCCGAACTTAGGAAGGAACGCTGTTCTTGGCTAAGAAACTGGGTAGGAGCTGCGCCACAACATTGCGGCTGGCATCTTCGTCCTGATCCAGCATGTCGCGCAGGGGCTGGCCGATCAGGGCCTCACCAAAGGCGGTCAGAGCGATGAACAGCACGGCACCACCAATGGCCTTGGGAGGCAGGCGGTCGCCATTGCCGATCTTGGTGTCGATGGCCTTGACCAAATCCTGAACCGCGATCCGTACAGGCTCCAGATGGGTCAGATCGCCCGACAGGGCAATCCATGCCGCCAGTCTTCCGGCACCGCCCGCGGTGAAGGCCTCGAACACGGCATTGACGACTTCGAGCGGTGCGCCCTCGTCTGTTCGCAGGCGTTCCACAGCGTCCTGTATAGCACTGGCCAGATCATGGACCATTGAACCCATCAGGGCCGATTGCAGTCCGCTGGCAGACCCGAAATGGTGGATCAGGTTGGCGTGGGTCACGCCGATACGGCCTGCCACAGCCGACAGGGTCACCGCATCCGGTCCGCCGCTGAGCAGCAGGGCGCGGGCTTCGGTTATGGCTTCGCGGCGCGCTTCCTCGGGCGAGCGACGGCGACGACGCGGGCGGACTTGTGTTTCAATTGACATTAATGTAAATGACATCCCTGTAGATAATGTGTCTTACGCCCCAAACAGGAGGGACTTCAAGTGGCGACACTCACCGCTCAAGTTTCCGTAGCGGAAATCATGCCTCAAAAGGGGCTTCGCTCACGTTCTGCGGCCGTTCAAATGCGCAAGACCATGCAGCCATTGCGCGCCTTTAAGGCTGTACGCAGATTGATCGCTGACAAGGATGATACCGAGCAAGTTTTTGAAATTATGAATGCTTTGGTAGGGCGTTCAACCCAGTGGGGCTATCGTCGCCTGTTGATGACCCCGGGGGGTGGAGAGGTCGCCTACCAACGGACAGAACTGGCCGATGTGTTCCAAGATCACAATTACTTGCGCAGCCTGCCAGAAGGCAGTCTTGGGCGGGCCTATCTGGCCTTTATCGAGGCGCAGGACTTCTCGGCCTATGGACTGGCGGACGAAAGCCGCAAGGTGGCCGACAGCGAGATCGAGGCGGCCCACCCACATGCCTGGTATGCGCGGCGTCTGCGTGATGTGCATGATGTGTGGCATGTGCTGACCGGCTATGGAGCCAATGCTCTGGGGGAAGGGTGTCTGGTGGCATTTTCCCTGCCCCAAACCCGCAGCAAGGGTTTTGGCGTAATCGCTTTTGCGGTGGCGCTACAATTTGCCCGTGCCCGTACCGGCTATCCCTGTGCGCGTGCGGTTTGGCAGGCATGGCGTGACGGCCGCAAGGCGGCATGGCTGCCGGCTCAGGACTATGCCACTCTGATGGCCATGCCTTTGGAAGAGGCGAGGCGTGTACTGCGTATTCCCGAACCGCGTCTCTATAATAGGGTACCGGCAGAATTGCTGAATGCCTATGCGGGGGCCAAGGCCGCCTAAGAACGCTTGGCACCGACTATATATAAAGTGAAGGCCGATAGCGGATGGCTATCGGCCTTCGTGGTTTCAGGTGGCTGATCCGCGCCGTGTCAGAAAGACACCGAAGGCAGCGGCCAGCGGGAACATCATCACCCCGTATATGGCGGCGGGCAGGCTCATCTCGGGGCTGCGTAGCACCGACTGGGCGATGACAATGGCCAAGGTCGCATTGTGCAGTCCTACCTCGAAGGCACTGGCGACGGCCTGCTTATGGGGGATTTTCAGCAAGCGCGGCACGAAGAAGCCCAGAGACAGGCTGAGCAAACAGAACAGAGCCACAATCCCGACCAGACTGCCCAGATGCTGCATCAGGGCTTCACGGCCAGAGAGGGCAGCGCCCAGAATGACCACGCTTAGGATCAGGATCGAACCCAGCCGTACCGGCTTGTCCATGGCACGGGCAAAGCGGGGATAGAAGCGGCGTACTGTCATGCCGATGGCAACGGGCACCAGCACAATTAGAAAGACTTCGAGCGTCTTTTTGAACTGTAGACCGACCTGCATGTCGCCGGGCTGGAAATAGGCCACGGCCAGATTGACGATGATCGGCAGGGTGACGACGGCAATCACGGAGTTGATCGCGGTCAGGCTGATATTCAGAGCCACATCGCCGCGGAACAGGTGGCTATAGAGGTTGGCGGTGGTGCCGCCCGGCGATGCCGCCAGCAACATCATGCCCACGGCCATCAGCGGCGGTAGACCAAAAGCGATACATAGGCCGAAACATACCAGAGGCAGCAACAGAAGCTGACAGCCCAGAGCAACCACGGCGGCCTTGGGTCTTTGGGCGACGCGCACAAAATCTGCGGGCGTTAAATCCAGTCCGAGGCCGAACATGATAATGCCCAGCGCAACCGGAAGCCCGATCAGTACAATAGATGAATCCATAAACGTCTGCCTCCCCGCAGCCGTATGGAGCCGGACCTATGATCCGGCGCGGTTGATTTATAGGTGCCGCCTAGTGCGGCCGTAATCAGAGCGTCCCGTTCAGGTCGCGTCCGGCGTTCAGGCCGGAAAAGATACAGCCCCCGAGGAAGGTCCCCTCCAGAGCATTGTATCCATGCACACCTCCGCCGCCGAAACCAGCGGCTTCGCCTGCGGCGTACAGACCATCGAACACAGTTCCGTCAGGGCGAAGGACGCGCGATGACAGATCGGTCTGTAACCCGCCCAGAGATTTGCGCGTCAATGTATGCAGTTTGATGCCGATGAGCGGGCCGTGTTTCGGGTCCAGCAGCTTGTGCGGCTTGGCGGTGCGGGCCAGTCGGTCGCCTAGATAGCGGCGGCTGTTATGGATGCCCTGTATCTGCACATCCTTGGCATAGGGGTTGTCCACCTGTGCATCTCGGTCCTCGATCTGGCGGCGGATCAGGGCGGCATCCAGCAGTGGGGTGTCGGTCAGACCGTTCATCTTGGCCACCAGCTCTTCCAGCGTATCGGCGGTGACAAAGTCCTCGCCCTTCTGGCGGAAGGCCTCGACCTCGGCGGGCGGTTGTGACGACAGGCGTGACTTGAAAACGGCCAGCTTCTTGCGGTCGGTGATGTCGAGATTCTGCTCCGATCCCGACAGGGCGAACTCCTTGGCCATGATATCGCGGGTGACGATGAACCAGCTATGGTCGTGTTCGGCGATATCGGGCGTGGTGCGCAGATATTTCAGCGTCGCCACGGTGTCGTAACCGGGCAGGGCGGGGAAGGGCAGACGCCGCCCCAGCGCATCCAGCCATAGCGGCGACGGTCCGGGCAGAATGCGGATGGCATGCTTTGGCCAGACCGGATCCCAGTTTTTGACGCCTTCGACATAGTGCCACATGCGGTCGCGGTTCACGATGCGGCCACCGGCCTGTTCGGCAATGTCCAGCATCCGGCCATCCACATGGGCGGGAACGCCGGTGATCATTTGCTTAGGCGGTTTGCCAAGGCGGGCGGGCCAGTATTTGCGGACAAGTTCGTGATTGCCGCCAATGCCGCCCGTCGCCAGCACAACCGCAGGGGCGCGTAGAGTAAAGCTGCCGACCGCTGTCCGGTTAGAAGGCATGGCCCGCGCGGCATTGTCGGGGGCCAGAACCGTGCCGGTCACGCCTGTAACTTTGTCCGCCTCGACAATCAGATCATCGACCTGATGACGGTGGTAGAAGGTGAGCGTTCCATCATCTGCGGCCTCGCGGGCGCTTTGGGCGAAGGGTTCGGAAACGCCGGTGCCGGTACCCCATGCGACGTGAAAACGAGGGACCGAATTGCCGTGACCGTCGGCACGGCCCGATCCGCGTTCGGCCCAACCCACCATGGGGGTCAGGCTGATGCCATTGTCCCTGAGCCAATTGCGTTTTTCGCCCGCGGCAAACTCGACATAGGCGCGGCCCCATTGCTTGGCCCAATAGTCTTCGTCTTGCGGGCCGGACAGCCGATCCCATCCGGCACTGCCACACCAGTCCCGCCATGCCAGATCGAGGCTGTCGCGCACGCCGAGGCGTCGTTGCTCGGGGCTGTTGACCAGAAACAAACCGCCGAAGGACCAGAAGGCCTGACCGCCCAGATTGTGGGCATTTTCCTGATCCACCAGCGCCACTTTACGGCCTTTACGGCGTAGTTCGTGTGCAGCCACCAGTCCGGCTAGTCCTGCGCCTATAATAATGACATCGGCATCCATGAGGGCTTTCCTGCGGTCGTGAGCATGACGAAATCGGTGGCAACCGAGAACGACATTATGTGATGCAGATGTAAGGGGCTAAAAATAAGCACGTCAATATTGACATCATAGTAAACAATGTCATTTTAAGCAGGCTTCGTTTCCTCCGAACCGTGGCTGATGACAGCGGTATCGGCATCCTCGCCGCCTCATCATTCCTGCTGATGCGTCTAACTCCGGCGCTATTCTGGGCCGCCCATGAGGGCGGCCCCTTTTTTGTCGTAGAACAAAAAACCTTGCCAGCAAATCCTATTAGACAGTGATGTAAACAGGTATTGACAGCTGAGTGAGTAGGTGGATTTATAAATCGCAGGTATGCGAGTGATCCGCCCAGCCGCATTCCAGAAACCAGGCGGAGATTAAGGGGGGCAATACGATTGCGTTTTGCCCCCGCATGGGGAGGTTTTAATCGCATGGGGCAACTCAAGCGCGCTCACACCAAGTGGGTAGTCACGGCTTCTGTGCTCGCTCTGACGAGCGGGATTTCTCATCTTGCCTATGCGCAAGACCTGGAACCCACTTCTGTAGGTGAGATTATTGTTACCGCTCAAAAGCGTGAGCAGTCCATTCGGGATGTGCCGATTGCAGTATCGGCTTTGAGTGCTGAAAATCTGGACTCCATGAAGATTGAAGGCGGCTCGGAACTGCTGCGCGCCATTCCGAACGTGACCTTCTCGAAGTCCAACTTCTCCATGTATAATTTTGCCATTCGCGGTATCGGCACCAAGGCGCTTTCGGCGGCTTCCGACCCTGCTGTGGCGGTGAGCTTCAACAATACGCCTCTACTGCGCAACCGCCTGTTCGAATCGGAATATCTAGATGTGAACCGCGTCGAGGTTCTGCGCGGTCCGCAAGGCACTCTGTATGGCCGTAACGCGACGGCAGGTGTCGTCAACATGCTGCCCAATCTGCCCAGACCCGACTTCGAGGCATTGGCCAAGGCCGAGGCGGGAAATTATGGCACCCTGCGCGGTCAGGCCATGATCAACATCCCGCTGACCGACACCTTCTGGGTGCGCGCGGCGGGCAGCGTCACGTCGCGCGACGGCTTCGATCACAATACCTTTAAAGACGAGGACGTGAACGGGCGCGAACTATGGTCAACGCGTCTTTCTGCGGCGTGGGAACCAACGGACCGCTTCCGCGCCAATCTGCTCTGGGAGCATTTCGAGGAAGATGATGATCGCCTGCGTACGGGTAAACAGCTTTGTACACGTGCGCCCAGTATGACGCGGATCGGATCGACCGATATTCCAGCTGAAACCCAAGGCCGCTTCAGTCAGGGTTGTCTACCGGGCTCATTGTATGACGATGCCGCCTATAGTGCGCCAAATGGTGCCGGTATGGCCCAGATGTTTATGCTGAATAGTATTAGTCTAGGTTTTAAGCCACCACTACCGGGGGAGTTTTTTGGTGAAGGCGTAGGTGCTGTTAATCCTGCTATCGATCCCTATGCAGGGGTTACGCAGTCGAAAAACCTGCGTGAAATCGCGACCGCCTATGATCCGCGCTATGTGGCAACTAACGATGTTGTTCAATTGAATCTGGAATTAGATATCAACGAAAAACTGCGTCTTTATTCGCAAACAGCGTATTCGAAAGACGAGTTCTGGGCGACGCAAGACTATGCCCGATACATGTCGAACGAGATTTTCAACAGCAGTGACGGTCTTCAGGATTTATTCGGGAATCCTATGATTGGCGGTCCTGCGCCAGACGGTTACTATACCGACCCTCAATTGGGGGCTTCTCGCCGTATGGAGTCGGTCGATCTAAGTCAATCGGATAATCGCCAATGGTATCAGGAATTCCGTCTTCAATCCGATCTTGATGGTCGTTTCAATTTTATACTTGGTGCGAACTATCTAGATTTTAAAACTCAGGATGATTATTATGTATTCAATAATACATTTAATTATCTTGCAGAATATTTTTACGGACGCGTTATTCCTGGCCAACTCGACAAAATTGAAACCAGAAAATGTACGGATGGGTCGGTCGATGAATGTATATATGTAGATTATTCATCGATTGATAATCTTGCTGGTGACGGACACAACTATTTTAGAAGCAAAAATGAAGTCCACACCCAATCATGGGCTGTGTTCGGTGAGGGGTATTGGGACATTGGTGATAACAAGCGCTTAACCATTGGTCTGCGCTATACTGATGATACCAAAACCACGACGCCATACCCAAGCCAGTTGCTTCTGGGCTCATTAGATGCTTTGGGCTTTGGTCCTCTTTCGGGGGGCTCGTCCGTACGAGGCTATCCGGCAGATCCCGAAGTTAAACAAAGCTGGGAAGCGCTCACCGGGCGTGCTGTTTTCGACTGGAAACCGGTTGATGGTCTGATGCTCTACGCATCCTATAGCCGTGGCTATAAGGGTGGCGGCACGAACCCGCCACGGGCTGGTATCAATCAGCAGGTTGTCCAATATCAGCCATTGGCGGAATCCTTTGAGCCTGAATATGTGAATGCCTTCGAGTTTGGCTCCAAATTCCTGAACTCGACAGGCAGTTTCGGTCTGAACGTCACGGCCTTCTATTATGACTATACGGACTATCAGGTTTCGCAGATCGTTGACCGTATCTCGTTGAACGAGAATTTTGACGCTACCTCGGCGGGGGTAGAGTTCGAAGCCATCTGGCGTCCGACGCCAAACTTCCGCATGGATGCCAATGTGGGCTTCCTGAAGACCCAGATTGGTGAAGGTGAAGGTTCGATTGATGTGATGAACCGTACGCAGGGGAATGAGGACTGGCTGGTTATCCGTCCTTGGGTTCAGGTGCCATCCAACTGTATTGCGCCTAAGCACATGGTGGAGGCGATCTATGCTCACCCCATTACGAATGCGCTTCAATCATATGCCTTGTCCGCACTGTGCGGTGGATCGAAACGTATTGGATCTTTCAGCCCGGACTTCCCGGCGGATGCGATTATCTACCAATATGATTTCTGGACGGGACTTGAATATAACCCGCTGACCGATGCACCGAATGGCGGGCGTGGCTTCGAGGCGGATATTTCGGGTAACGAGCTCCCCAACGCGCCGCGGTGGACTGTAAACATAGGTGCTCAGTACACTTGGCACTTCTCCGGCTCTGAATTGACATTACGCGGGGATTATTACCGTCAAGCGGATAGCTATTTCCGTGTCTACAACACCGAATATGATGAAATTCGGGGTTGGGACAATGTGAACCTGGCGGCAACCTGGGAATTCCCGGAGCGCAATCTCGCTGTTCAAGCATATGTCAAAAACCTGTTCGATGACGCGCCTATCGTAGATGCCTTCACCAACAGCGATGACTCTATGCTGACGACCAATGTGTTTACGCTGGATCCGCGTTTGT